>JALOLV010000105.1 GCA_025455785.1 Spirosomataceae bacterium
AATGTTTTTAAGTCCTTGTGGACCGTGATAAACGCCATAAGCCGAAGCCATTACCGAGAGTAATACTTGTGCAGTACAGATATTTGATGTTGCTTTTTCGCGGCGAATGTGTTGCTCACGTGTTTGTAGAGCCATTCTCAAAGCACGATTTCCGTGTGCATCAACCGAAACACCAATAATCCGCCCCGGAATACTTCTTTTGTAAGCATCTTTTGTTGCAAAAAATGCGGCATGAGGCCCCCCATAACCCATCGGAACACCCAAACGTTGTGCCGAACCCACGACGACATCAGCCCCCATTTCACCCGGAGGGGTAATAAGTGTCAATGAAAGTAAATCGGTTGCAACGGCTACTGTAACGCCTTGTTCGTGAGCGGCAGCAATCAAGTCTGTATAGTCTATTAATTCGCCATTGGTTGCTGGGTACTGCAATAGCATTCCGTACAACTCTGGACTTGTTAAATCAAATGTTTCGTGATTACCAACCACCACATCAATACCCATCGGGACAGCACGACCAATCACAACATCAATCGTTTGTGGATGACAAAGCTCCGATACAAAGAATGTATTAGCTAATTTTTTTGTTGATGGACGAACCCCGTGCAGCATCGCAAGTGCTTCGGCAGCGGCTGTGGCTTCGTCGAGCAAAGAGGCGTTCGCTATTTCCATTCCAGTCAATTCGATTACCATTGTCTGAAAATTCAAAAGCATTTCGAGGCGACCTTGGGCGATTTCGGCCTGATAAGGCGTGTAGGCTGTGTACCAACCCGGATTTTCAAGAATATTGCGTAAAATCACATTCGGTACGATGGTATCATAATACCCCATCCCTATGAATGATTTGAAAATTTTATTTTTTTGAGCCAACTTCTTAAAATCAGCTAAAAAATCGGCTTCTGACTTTGCAGTGGGCAAATTAAGCGGATTCTTTAAACGAATAGAAGCAGGAACTGTCTGCTCGATGAGCTGTTCAAGTGAGTCAACACCAATTTCGGCAAGAATAGCTTTGAAGTCTTTTTCGGATTTACCATGATGGCGGTCTTCAAATTTTTCTTGAGCAAGCAAGTTAATATTCATTAGTCGATTGATTATAAATTTTAAATCTTGGAGAAGAATTCTGTACAAATATACAAAATTAATAAATTAGTTGTTAAGGCAATTTGTTTACGAATATTTAAAAATACAGAGATAATATTTAGATAATCAAAGAATTCAATACAAAATATCTACAAATACAACTATATCAGAATAAATTATCTTTTTAAGATTTCAAATCAACACAAAATTCTTTGTTATTGAGACAATACTTTCTCAAATTTGAGTAAATTTTCATCAAAGAACCAAATGCCAATAAGTTCCAACGCCTCATACAAGCCACCATTCTGGCAATTCAATGCCCATATCCAAACGATTTACCCAAGTTTGATGCGAAAAGTCAAGGTAAATTACAAGCGTGAGAGGGTCGATTTACCTGATGGTGATTTTTTAGATTTAGACTGGAGTTATTGTAAAGGTAAATCAGAAATCCGCAGTTCAAAATTAGTGATTGTAACGCATGGTTTAGAAGGCGATTCGACCAGACATTACGTTACTGGAATGGTGAAAAAATTCAACGATTTAGGATTCGATGGTTTGGGATGGAACTGTAGGAGTTGTAGCGGAGAAATGAATCGTTTACCGAGATTCTACCATCATGGAGATGTTGATGATATAAGATTTGTCGTAAATTATGCCATATCTAAAGGCTACAAAGAAGTGGTATTGGTGGGATTTAGCATGGGTGGTAGCATGACTTTACGATTGCTCGGTGATAAACCAGATACTGTTCCGAACGAAGTAAAATTGGGTGTGGCCGTATCAGTTCCATTAGATTTATTCACGTCGGTTTTTGAGTTATACAAAAAAGGGCGTAGGTTTTATATGAAAAGATTTATCGACAAATTAGGCAAAAAGATAAAGGCAAAAACCGAGATTTTCCCCAATCACCCAATCATAAATGCTGATGGATACGAAAAAATAACAAATTTTGAAGAATTCGATAATCGTTATACAGCTCCATTGTTTGGATTCAAAGATGCCCACGATTTCTACAAAAAAGCCGGGGCAAAACCATTTTTGAAATACATTCAGAAACCGACATTCATTTTTCAAGCCATAAATGACCCGTTCTTGTCTCCTGAATGTTTTGAATTGGGCGAAGCATCCGATAACAAAAATGTCCACCTCGAACTCATTGCTCAAGGTGGACACGTAGGTTTTATGATGCCAAATTCTAAAGAGACGTATATCGAAAACAGAGTTGCCGAAATCTGTAAAACGACTTTTCAAGTCGTTTAGCACCTATACTTTATAGCTTCGGTGGGCGTCTAATTTTAAAAATATAAATAACAAAATCGTGAATGACCACAACGACGAACCACCATAGCTCAAAAACGGTAGCGGAATACCAATGACAGGCATCAAGCCAATCGTCATACCAATATTTACCAAGAGGTGAAAAAACAGAATTGCCGCCACACAATATCCGTAGATTCTGGAGAATTTACTTCGTTGCTTTTCGGCTAAATTAATTAGACGATTTAGAAGTGCTAAGAAAATCAATATGACGCCAACACTACCAATAAATCCCCACTCCTCGCCAACCGTACAAAAAATAAAGTCGGTTGCCTGTTCGGGTACATAATCAAATTTGGTTTGTGTGCCTTTTAAATATCCTTTTCCTAAGAATTGTCCTGAACTAATCGCAATCCGAGATTGGGTTACGTTCCATCCAGCCCCAAGTGGGTCGGCATCTGGATTGACCAAAACTTGTACCCTTTTTTGTTGGTGTTTTTGTAGTACTTTATTCACAAAAAAATCAACCCCTAAAACAACAAACGAACCAAGTAAAAACACTGCAATAATCCTCGTAAGGTTTTGGCGAGTTCTTTCAAATCTTTTCAAGAATAAATACCAAAACGCTACACATAGCACCGCAATACCTGCAATTACATAATAATTGGGAAATATCAATGATAAGACAAACAAAATTGCAAATACAATACCCAAAGCTGGATATACCCCCGAAAGACCTTCTCTGTAAAGAACCATCACAAAAGCAGCAAAAGTAAGTGCAGAACCAGTCTCTTTTTGTAAAATAATGATAATTGGCGGAACAAAAACCAATAAACCCGCTACAACGGCATCTCTAAATCTTGTAATATTAACATTTTGAGTACTCAGATACTTTGCTAAAGCCAGTGCAGTGGCAGTCTTGGCAAATTCGGCGGGTTGGAGCGAAAAAGACCCCAATTTTATCCATGAACGTGAGCCTTTGATTTCGGTAGAAAGGAAAATTGTCGCAATCAAAACCAAAATCATAAACGCATATATGATATACCCAAAAGTATCATAAAATTTATAGTCGATAAACAAGATAACAAGCATCAACAAAAAACTCAACGAAATGAACATAAACTGAACACCCGCACGATGCTTTAGCGAAAAAATATCTAAAATACTATCAGCGGGGTTATCAGGATTGTAAACCGCAGCATAAATATTGAGCCACCCAAAGAAAACTAAAGCAGCATAAAGCCAAACCGTAGTCCAATCTATCCCTTGTTTAATATCAATCTCTTTGCTCATGGTACTTAAAATTAATAATTATCTTGCTTGAGGTTTTGTAGCTGGTTTTATTTTATTATCGGCTGGTTTCTCTGGTGTTTTCTCCGGAGCATCTGGGTTTATCGGTTTGGGTGCCGCTTTGGCACCAGCACTCGCTGCAACCGTCGTATATCTCGTATTAATAACTTGCTCTTTGTAGGCTTGGCGTGAAATTTTACGAGTCAGGTATTTTTCAATCAACAAACCAGTAATTGGTGCCGAAGCTACCCCACCAAAACCACCGTTTTCGACAACGCAAGCAACCGCAATTTTAGGATTATACCTCGGTGCGAATGCAATAAAAATAGCATGGTCTTTACCCTTTTTGTTTTGAGAAGTTCCGGTTTTACCACATACTTCAATACCTACCGACTCTAAATTTGATGCTCTACCAGTACCTTGTTTAATCACGAGCGACATCCCATTTACGACGGCTTCAAAATGCTTAGGGTCAATATCAGTTTTATGAACTTTTCGAAGCTCTGAATCAATCCCTTTTCCGTTCGCCCCAATTCCTTTTATTAAATGGGGAGTTCGCCAATAGCCTCTGTTGGCTAATGTCGCACACAAATTTGCTAATTTCAATACGTTTACACCTAATTCGCCCTCCCCAATACTTAGTGAATAAATGTTCGAGAACTTCCATTGCTCTTTGCCATAAACTTTGTCATAACGAGCCACATCTGGCAATAAGCCTTTGGTTTCAGAAGGCAAATCAATGCCGAGTTTTCGTCCAAATCCAAATTTAGCAACCATGCCATTCCAAACATTCAAACCAATCCGAGCCGATTGGAACGGACTTTTTTCGTTATTGTTCCCGATAATTTTACGAAAGACGTTATAAAAGTATGGATTACTCGATAGCTGAATAGCGTAATTGAGATTTGATGCCTCGTATGGCCCACTGTGAAATACAAACATAGAACCCGTACTTGCAAAAGAAGTTGAAGGAGTAATAACGCCTAACTCAAGACCGATTGCTGCTTGTACGAGTTTAAATGTTGAACCCGGGCGATAAAAAGCCGACACGGCTCGATTGTTTAGTGGTTTGTCTGGATTTCTTGTCAAAGAAAGGAAGTTTTTTGAGAACTCTCGCCCCGAAAGCAACGAAGGGTTGTACGTTGGGTAAGAACCCATCGCCAAAATCTCACCAGTTGCGGGTTCAATCGCCACAACCGAACCTACTTTGTTTTGAAACAAACTATCAGCTAATTGTTGTACTTCTATATCAACCGAAGAATACAAGTTTTTGCCGATAACCGCCAGAGTATCGAATTTACCACCTTGATAAACCCCTTTTTCTTCACCGTGTACATCATACATCATGAATTTTACTCCACGACGCCCACGTAATTCTCCTTCGTAGTATTTTTCAAGCCCAGTAAGACCTATATAATCACCTTTTCTATAATACGGAACAGTTTGTTCTTCAAATTGCTTCTTCGGAATCTCACCAATGTAACCCAAAGCATTTGCCATGGTATTGCCCGGGTATGTCCTAAAAAATGACTGCTCAAAGGTAAATCCGGGGAAATTCACCATTGCGTCGGCAATTCGTCCGTAATCTTCTTTTGAAAGCTGACGCATAAACAATGAAGTTCGATTGGCCGAATATTCTTTGGCAGCATTCATCGTACTATCAAAATAGCCTCTCGTTATCCCCAAAAGTTTACAAAAAGTTAGGGTATCTATGCTCTTTACCTTGCGAGGAGTAACAAGCATATCATAGACTTCAACGTTGGCCACAAGTAGCCTTCCGTTACGGTCATAAATCTGCCCACGGAGTGGAACTTGAATCTCTTTTTGAATAGCATTTGTAGAGCCTAAGGTATGGAATGTATCGTCAATTACTTGAAGATAAAACAACCTCAACACATAAATTATCCCAACAAGAAAAATGAAACCAAGAATGGTTTGCTTACGGTTATCGAACATACTTCCTCTACGGATGGAGGGGTTTAACAATTAAATTGAAATACAAAATTCTCTAAAATTCAACGAAAAAAGAATGTTTTTCTTCAATTTTTTATCTTTTTTTTGTTTTGCAGGTTAAATACCGATACTTTATGCAAAAAGTGGTAATTTTGTGATAAAATATTTGGATTTTGAAATAAAGTTTTAAAATGATTGGTCAATTTGATTAAATTATTGAATGGTTTTTTACGTAAAAAATATAGTTGAATTAAAAAACATTGCTGAACAATTATTAACAACTGCCCCACAAAATAACATTTGGATATTTGAGGGTGAGATGGGTGCGGGCAAAACCACACTGATAAAAGAAATTTGCAGGAGTCTGGGTGTTTTTGGAAATGTGCAGAGTCCTACGTTTTCGATTGTCAATGAATATTTCACAGAAAACGAAGAAATAATATATCATTTTGATTTTTATCGCTTAGAAAATGAGACTGAAGCACTCGACATCGGAATCGAAGAATATTTTTATTCAGGAGATTTATGCCTAATCGAGTGGGCAAAGAAAATCCCTAATTTGATTCCAAAGAAATTCATCAAAATTAAAATTTCAGTTTTAGAAGACGAATCTCGAAAAATAGAATTAATCTTTACTTAGAATTGTAAGGCTTTTGAAATTAACTCGAACCTAAAATTAAATCATGCCATCAGAATCAATCTCTTCGTTAGCAATACAATCGGCACTCTATCCGCAAGAAGCTCCACTCATGACAAAAGCAGGTAACAAGGGGCTTTTTATTGGATTACCAAGAGAGGTTTCGCTTCAAGAAAATAGAATTGCTTTAACTCCTGATGCCGTTGGGCTTTTGGTTCGCAATGGTCATGAAGTTATTGTCGAAAAAGGTGCTGGCGAAGAAGCCAAGTTTTTAGACAAAGATTACAGCGAAGCGGGTGCCAAAATTGCATATTCGCCCGAAGAAGTCTATGAGTCTGATGTGATTCTGAAAATTGAACCGCTCGTTGATAAAGAATTTGAGTATCTAAAGAGTAATCAAACCATTATTTCGACACTCAATTTACCAAATTTAGAAAAATCATACTTTGAAAAACTGAATGCAAAACAAGTAACGGCCATTGCTTTTGAATACATTCAGAATAAAGTTGGCGATTTCCCGATTATAAGAGCTATGAGCGAAATAGCTGGTAGTACAGTCATGCTGATTGCCGCCGAATACCTAAGTAGTGTCAATGACGGACGAGGAATTATTTTGGGTGGAATAACGGGTGTTCCGCCAACAAAAGTAGTCATTATCGGAGCCGGAACTGTCGGAGAATACGCCGCACGAACCGCACTTGGTTTGGGAGCAGAAATAAAAGTTTTCGACAAGCACATTTATCGCTTGCAAAGACTAAAATATTCGGTTGGGCAACATATCTATACTTCAATCATTGATTCTGAGACATTAACAGACGCAATCGAACGTGCCGATGTTGTGATTGGAGCCATGAGAGCAGAAGATAGCCTTTCGCCAATGATTGTTACAGAAGAAATGGTTTCTAAGATGAAATCAAACGCTGTTGTTATTGATGTCTCGATTGACCAAGGGGGGTGTTTTGAAACATCAGAAATGACCACTCACAAGAATCCGATTTTCAAAAAATATGATGTGATTCATTACTGCGTACCGAATATACCTTCGAGAGTAGCACACACGGCGAGTATTGCATTGAGCAATGTCTTTACTCCTTTTCTTCTAAAAACTGGTCGCTTGGGTGGAATCGAAGAAATGATGTTCTCAAATCAATGGTTCATGAAAGGAGTTTACAGCTATCGTGGAAGTATCACCAATCATCCAATTGCTCAAAAATTCAATCTACGATACCGTGATTTGGGCTTACTCTTGGCAGCAAGAATGTAAAATTGATTCCTTATAATTGAAATTAAATCATCTCAGTTTTCGCCAATTCTTTTTGATTCTATTGGATGAAAGCCAATTTTTCGGTCGCTTGCCATTGTTGTCGGTATAGCATTCATTAGACTGGTCAGGAAGTTTTCTAAATATCGGAACAAATAATCCTCCATAAAAATCTAAACCTTTCGGATTACCAAGATTTATTAAACCAGCAATATTATCAGTTCCGAGAAAAAATCCACCTGCTCGTGCAGCGAGTCCAAAGGTAAGGTTTTTATACCCATTTTGTAGAGTTATCGGAAGTGAAATATCATACCATTTTGTTTCGAGTCTTGGTGTAAAAGAAATCATTGAATTTTGAAACATTCCCAAAGACTTCGGGTTTCTCAAACTCTGTATCGCCGAAACATTTAAGTAAATCTTATCTGAATATTGATAATCAAAACTCGCCGAGAGTGCCATTGGTAACCAACTTTGAAACGAACGATTGATAACTGTGGGCTGAAAAACTGTATTCATCGAGTTCAGCAACATATCTGTCGTTTTAATTTTATTAAAAGTTCCGGGTTCAATATTCACATTAGTTTTCTGGACATCTACTTGAGAAACCAAAGTTGGGTCACTGAAATTGACAACTCCAACATCCAATAAAGCCACACTTGCCCTGTATTTATATTTGTTTTCCGTAGGTTCTGCTACTGTTTTTCCTTTGTGTCGTTTGTAATATTTGATGTACTCGGGTCGGTATTCGTAAACCAAACCAATATCACCACCATAGCCGGTGCCTACACCATTCAGATTTATTGCATTCTCGCTAAACCAAGCACTTCTAAGCGTCATATTTTGGCTTGCAACGCCGTAGTTTCCAACAGCTTCGAGTAATGTGATTCGTTGATTTTTTGAAGAAATTGGAGTTATTCGAAAATCAATATCACGGCCTTCGCCATTGATATTCAGTGGAGTACTAATTCTTTTTGCAGTAAAACCAACCTTAATGAAATCTTGGTCTGTTTCTTTTAAAACAACCCCAAATGTAAAGGCAGTTTCGTTGTAATAATTGAGATTGAGATTAAATTGATTGTCGGTACGGGTAGTTCCACTCAAAATTGGTGCTTTTGTTCCCTGAATAATCAATAATCCAACATCCGTACTTGCATTATTTAGATTTGTTAGTAATCTAACTCGCGAGGTAAGGGCTATTGCAAATTTCAATTTATCATTGGTATATATTACAGATGGACCTCGTAATTCGGCATTGCTAAAAGCAGAAGCTTTCTTTACATTATTTAATCCTGCATATTCTTCTCGCCAAATTGCCTTGCCACTCGGAGCTAAATATTGAGTTTGCACACGACCCGTAAACAATCGAGTTATTGAATAAGGTGCCTTCCAAGAAGCATAATTATTAACTACCGATACATTGCTCCCAACCAAATTTAAAACAAATTTATAACGAGAATCTGCCACATTGGCGGGATTTACGTACAAAGTATTTGTACCGCCATAATTGCTATTTGAAATACCGAGCCATTGTTGAGCTGAAATTTTGGAGCATATAAAAAGCATACTCCAAAAAGTAATTTTCTTCATTTAGAGATAAGGGACGTTTCAGAAAAGGGATACAAAAATAGGTATTTATTGCAATTTTCCAATATAAACGTTTGGTAGAACCGAATAATTGCTTATATTGAAATCCAAAATTACTATCAAACCAAAGAAATATGAATTACAACTTTAACCAATACCAAACCGAAGGTTTTTTTGATGAAATGCTCGAAGCCAACGGCGATAGTAGAGTGGGCAATC
>JALOLV010000490.1 GCA_025455785.1 Spirosomataceae bacterium
TCCCAAGCAAAATCGGCTGGTTCTTCTTCGTATTCTTGAAACCGTTTTCGGTATTCGTTTTCTAAATTATCCATTACAATATCTTTATTATCACCGATTTACAAAATCGCTGAACAAATGTTGTTTTTCAATTTTTTCTTTCAAGAGTTTCTTGGCAAAAAACAGTTGTGATTTTGAGGTTCCTTCCGAAATACTCAATATTTTGGCGATTTCAACGTGTGTATATCCATCAATGACATACATATTAAAAACCATTCTGGCTCCGTCGGGCAATTCATTCACCAAAAGCATTAGTTCGGCATTGCTCATTTGCGAAATAATACTTTCGTTTTCCCAATTGGGCTGGTATTGCTCGGGTAGCTCGTTTATATCAGTCAGATTTACCTGTTTTTTGGTGAAATCAATGCAAACATTGACCACCACGCGGTGAATCCAGAAACTGAGCTGGTCGGGTTGGCGTAATTCGTGCAGATTCAAAAAAACTTTAACAAATGCGTCTTGAAAAACATCTTCGGCTTCTTCGCGGCAGCGAGTATAACGACGGCAAACGCCAAAAAAGCGACCTTTATAACGCTGATAAAGTGTCGCTTGGGCCTTCGGGTCTTTTCGTAGGCAGCCTTCGTAAATCTCTCTGTCGGTCATCAACCTCCTTTTCTTAGGGTGTGGGAAATCAGTTGATTGGTCATTTCAGTTTCATTCAATTGGTATTTTGAATGATTATTCTGACCCACTTACATATTAATTTATAGTTATTATTACTTGAGCTTTGATGAATATTTTTTCGGTACGATAAAGTGCGTATTCAAAAGTATCAGAGCCTTTAAATGTTCTTGGTGAGTTATAAATGATAAACTCTTTGTTAGCTTCTTTTATTATTTTTACTGTTCCGATTTGGGGATTTTTATTGATTTTCAAGGTTGCATTTCGGTACAGCGAACAGATTCGGTCGTTTTCGAGAACATCAATTTTGAGGTCGGTTGTGGGAGTATAAGCCAAAAGATTGATAAAATCATCGGTCATTCCTTGGGTGCATTCGCTGGTTTCGCCTACTACGACGGTCACGGGTGCAACTGGATTTTTTGAATTATTAACACCAATTCGGTAGAAAAATAAATCTTCGCCGATAAAATCAGGATTTGGTTTATAAATCAGTTTTTGATTCTGAATCTCAACTGTTCCGTTCTTTGGGTTTATTTCTACTCTAAGCGAATTCGGAACTATCTGACCGCAAGTTTTATCATTTCTCAAAACATCAACCTCAATGTTTTTATTGACTTCGGTTTTGGCGTTATCGCCGATACACCCAGCGTTACAGGGTAAGCCGCTAATGTCGGCAACGATATTGATTTTTACGTCTTCGCTTACAGTTACGCCGGCAGGAGTTTGACCTTGTAGAGTGAAATTATCGTTACTACCGCTGCCATTCGATTTATAAAAAACAAAGCCATTTTCGATGAATCGAGCTTCGCCATGTTTAGGTAATTGATTGATTATGAATGATTTAGCCTCCTTTAGTTTCTGAAAACTCGTTGGGTTTATCGAGAGTGCCGCATCGTTGGTGGTGTGGAATTCGGCAGTTGGATTTTCTTCGATAACCTCAACAATCGGCACGGTATCTTCTTTTGCGACATCGCACGAAGCCAATAAACCAAAAAGAGAAAATGCTATGTAAAAGTTTTTTTTCAAATCAGTTATCAATCAATTCGTCTTGCCGAATCAAGTTTTAGATGAATTATACCGTAGAGACAGTAATTCATTGAAAAGGGTTGGAAAATAAATCAATTTTTTATCAATTTCTTACCGAATGTCTTACCGTTGGTCGTGATTTTTAGGTAATAAATGCCAGTGGGTAGCGGTTCGAGATTGATTTCTTTTTTATCTTGAAACTGCCATCGACCAATTAATTTGCCCGAATTATCACTTAAATATATATAATTTTCGCCTATTGTTTGTTGAATATTTTCGACCAAAACTTTTGAAGAAGTTGGATTTGGATAAACTTTAATCAGTTTCCCGATTTCATCTTCGGCCGATAAAAGTTGCTCGGCCACAATCTGAATGCTATTTGAAGTAGCGACGCAGCCATATTTTTCGATTTGTAGTGAATATTTACCGCTTGAGTTAACGTTCAGCGTATTTGCTTTGGCATCTTTGATGGGTTTATCATCAACTAACCACTGAAAATTGACATCTCTACAACCTTCTGCTCGTAAAGTGGTGGTTTCAGGAACTAAAAGATTAGCCTTATTGGTGCTGATAACTGGAGCATTTATCAAAACCGCTCGATTGGTGGCTGGGTCGGCACATGATTTCAGTTGGATAAATTCTGAAAACCGCTGACAACCATCATTGCGAGTTACAACAACTTGGTATCGGCTTAAATCTTTGATTATCAGTTCTCTACCACACAATTGTTACCGTAACTCAAAGCAATATTTGGCGTAAAATCGGGCTTTGGCGAAAAAGAAAACGTTGGCGAAAAAGTACATTCGGTATCTTTATTATCTACTTTCATTTTTAGAGAGTATTCGCCGCTTTCACGTACTTTTAAAAATGGTAGTGTATCACCAACTAATTGCCGACCGTTTTTATACCACTGG
>JALOLV010000106.1 GCA_025455785.1 Spirosomataceae bacterium
TGCGATATTTCGATTGCTGGGCGTTTTGTGGTGTTGGTTCCGTTTGGGAATTCGGTAAATATCTCAAAGAAAATTACCAACAAACAAGAACGCCAACGCCTCCATAAACTCTTATCATCGGTTAAGCCAGATAATTTTGGTGTGATTGTCAGAACAGTTGCCGAAGGCAAGGAGGTTGATGAACTCAAGAGAGATTTAGAGTATTGTGTTGAGAAATGGGAAGCCGGGATGAAGGTTTTGCGTGATGCAAAACCTCGTGACCGAATCATTAGCGAGATGGATAGAGCTTCTTCTATCTTGCGTGATATGCTCAATGACGACTTTGATAGCATCAATGTTGATTCGAAGGAGTCTTACGATAACCTCAAGTATTATTTACATACAATCGCTCCCGAAAAAGAAAAAATCATTAAGTTTCACAACGGTAAAGTCAAACTTTTTGAACAATTCGGTCTCGAAAAACAAATAAAATCGCTTTTCGGGCGTTCGGTTAGCTTGCCGGGTGGTGGCTATTTGGTGATTGAACACACCGAAGCACTCCACGTAATTGATGTTAATAGTGGTAACAAATCTGCACAAGAAGACGACCAAGAGGCAACGGCATTGACCGTAAACCTTGAGGCTGCGAAAGAAATTGCTCGTCAGTTAAGGTTACGAGACATGGGCGGTATCATAGTCGTGGATTTTATCGACATGAAAAAGCCCGAAAACAAGCGGTTGATTCAGGAAGCGATGCGTGAAGAGATGAAGCCAGACCGCTCAAAATATACCATTTTACCAATTTCTAAGTTTGGGTTGTTGCAAATTACTCGTCAGAGAGTAAGACCCGAAATGAAGATTTCGACCCGTGAAACTTGCCCTACTTGCGGCGGAACGGGTACGATTCAATCGGCTATTTCGGTTACAGATTTGATTGATAATAACTTAGAATATATCATGACTAAACAAAATGAGCGAGGAATCAGTATCATTGTGCATCCGTTCATTTATGCGTATTATCGTGAAGGCTTGATTTCGAGACAAATGAAGTGGTTTTTTAACTATCGGACATGGGTCAAGCTGATAAAAGATTCATCAATCGGAATTACCGAATTCCATTTCTTGAACTCAAATGGCGACGAAATCGAGATTGTTTGAAGCATTAAATCATTAAAATATCAGATGGCACGGTGAATAATCGTGCCATTTTTTTAGCTGATACGCCACCAAACATTAGAATCAATTAGGTAAAACCGTTAAAACGGTTCAGAAATTAACCAGTTATCTTACACGCCACGACTAAAGTCATGGGCTAAATTTTAAATTAGTAGTCAAGATGAATAAATTTCTCATTCAGTCTGGAGCAATTTTAGGAGCTTTAGGAGTTGCATTAGGTGCATTTGGGGCTCATGCCTTGAAAGACATGCTGACAGCATCGAGCAGATTAGATACCTTTGAAACTGCCGTAAAATACCAATTTTATCATGCTTTGGCATTGATTTTGGTCGGAGTTCTTTCTCAGAGTTTTACTGCAAAAACGATGAACTACAGCGGACTTTCGATGTTGGTTGGTACAATTATTTTCAGTGGGTCATTGTACCTAATTTGTTTTACGGGAATTAAGGCCTTCGGAGCGATTGCCCCTATCGGTGGAACTTTGATGATTGTGGGTTGGGTTTTGTTGTTTTGGTCGGTTTTTAAGGGATAATTTTATTAAAAATTTTTGATACATTTAGGCGTACTACTCTTTTGAGGTGGTACGTTTTTTTATGTAATATTGTTATTGAAATCGTTTTAACGATTTAGATTTTGCAATTATTTTAGCCCATAATTTATGCCGTGGGGTAGTAGAGATTGTCTCGATAATTAATTAAAAAAAATGAAAAGAGCTATTCTAAAAATTACATTTCTATTATTCCCGATAATTGGCTTTGCTCAGCGTACTCAAGACATTTCGATTTTGAAAGAAATCAACGAACAAGTTTGGGCGGTTTTTATGGATGCTTACGCTACCAACGATGCCCAAAAGTATATCGGTCTCCATTCTAAAGAATTAATCAGAGCTACGGGCGGTCGCTGGAAAAGCATTTCAGATTTAGCAAAATACGGTGAAGATGCCTCGGCTGATTTTAGGAGTAGAAAAACTGCTGGCGAAAAAGCCGATATTCAGTTTAGGTTTTTAGAAAGAATTGCCGATGAAAAGAGTGCTTCGGAGCGTGGAATTTACCAATTAGCCATTCTGAATTCAAAAGGTGAAGTACAAGGAAAATACTATGGTAAGTTTCATGTATTTATGCGAAAAGAAGAGGGTAAGTGGAAAATTCTGATTGATTATGATTCGGACGAAGGACGCACAATCAACGAATCTACTTATAATTCTGCATTTTCAATAGATGATTATACAAAATATTGAGATTATATTAATATTTCGAGATAAATTTGCCTCATAAAACTAACTTACAATTATAAATGAATTTCAAAACCTTAACTCTGTGGCTGGTAGCAAGTGCAACTTTTGCACAACAAACCATCCCGCTAAATGACCTTAGTGCTTTTAAAACGCCAAAAGAAAATTGGCGAATCGTTGGCAAGGCTTCTTCTGACCTGAGCCAAGACAATATATTGAATACCGAAACAGGAACTGGTATTTTGGCTTGCGTGCATCCACGTGGCAAGTACGGCTACGAGTATGACTTGGTTTCTAAAATGGAACACGGCGATATTGATTTAGACCTCGATTTTATGATGGCAAAAGGTTCTAACTCGGGTATTTATTTGCAGAGCCGTTACGAGGTTCAATTGGCTGATAGCTGGGGAAAACAGAATCCGTATTTTGGTGATTGTGGAGGGATTTATGAACGTTGGGATGACTCTAAACCCGAAGGCAAAAAAGGGTATGAAGGCACGGCACCACGTTTGAATGTATCGAAAGCTCCCGGTTTGTGGCAAAATATCAAGATTTCTTTTCAGGCCCCGCGTTTTGATGCGAGTGGTAAGAAAATCTCAAACGCAAAAATCCTTTATATTATTCTGAATGGCGTTACGATTCACGAAAACGTCGAATTGACAGGTCCAACGCGTGGGACATTGGACGAAAAAGAGGCTCTGATGGGTGCGTTAAGAATCCAAGGTGACCACGGCTCGGTGGCTTTTCGCAATATCAAATACAAAAGCTACAATCAGAAAAAACTGTCATTTACCGATTTAAAATACGGTGTTTACAAAGGGAAATTTACTGTTGTAGATGACATCGAAAAATTAAAACCTTCTACTCAAGGCAATGCAGAGCTGTTGAACTGGACGGTAACAAACGCGGAAAACGATTTCGGAGTGAAGTATGTGGGTAAAATCAACGTACCAGAGGCTGGTTTATATACTTTTACTACTGTTCATGCTGGTAATACTCAAATCAAGATTAATGGGCAAGAAGCATTCAAAAACGGCTGGTTGTTTACAACTGCCCAAGGTCGTTCGGCTACGGTAAACTTGCCAGCTGGCGAAGTGCCTTTTGAAATGTATTATTGGAAAACCGATGGCTGGATGCAACCGATTTTGGGTCTTTATGCCGAGTCGGAAACAATTCGCAAACACGCCCTTCATTTTCCAAGTTCGACAATTGCTTCGGAGCCGATTCCGATGATTTTGGCAAATACCGAAGCTCAACCTGTTTTATTGCGTTCGTTTATGGATATTCAAGAAAATGGTAAAAACAAAAGGGTTGTACACGCAGTTTCAGTCGGAAACAAAGAAAATATCCACTTTACGTATGATTTAGACAATGGTGCGTTGTTTCAGGCTTGGAAAGGTGGGTTTTTGAATACAACACCCATGTGGAATGACCGTGGCGATGGTAGTTCTAAACCAATGGGTAGCTTAGTATCTTTTGGTGATGCTCCTTCGGTGGGTCATTTGGCTCCCCAAGAAATGGTTTGGAATGATAAAGTTGATGCTTCGTATCGTCCACGTGGGTATGAATTAGATACAGACGGACAGCCAACATTCAAATACGATGCTTTTGGAGGAAGTATTACCGATAAAATTGTACCAGCCGAAAACGGAAAAATGCTCAATAGAGAAATCAATGGCACTGGAGCATTGCCAAATGTGTTTCATCGTATTGCTGCAAATAGTGTAATTACTAAGGCCAATGACGGTACTTTTGTGATTGGTGATAACCAGTATTATATCAAGGTTTCGCAGGGAAATGCCTCAATAAGAGTGTCGGGCGATAAACAAGAATTGATTGTTCCGATTAATTCAAAAGTGGTTTATTCGATTATTTGGTAACAACGTTTTTCCTAAAATTTAGTATCTCAAAGATGAAAAATCTCATTAAAA
Organism: Spirosomataceae bacterium; assembly: GCA_025455785.1. Taxonomy (GTDB): domain Bacteria; phylum Bacteroidota; class Bacteroidia; order Cytophagales; family Spirosomataceae; genus JALOLV01. Next base: position 4,318 of record JALOLV010000106.1, read on the forward strand.
TATTAACCCTTGTGGCTACAATCAGTGTGGCGATGGGACAAGAAAGTGCCGAAAACGAGTATTATAAGCGAATCACACTGCCAGTTCCAGAAGGAATGCTACTCGAAGTAGGGGGTATGTGTACGCTACCAAATGGCGATATAGCTTTGGCAACTCGCCGTGGTGATATTTGGATTGTCAATAATGCCTACATGACTGGCGGAACTCAACCATACTACCGCAAGTTTGCGAGTGGTTTGCACGAGATTTTGGGTTTGGTCTATAAAAACGGTACTTTTTATGCCGCTCAACGTGGAGAATTAACCAAACTCATTGATAAAAATGGCGATGGTAAAGCCGATGTGTATGAAACAGTTGCCAATTTGCCGATTTCAGGGCATTATCATGAATACACTTTTGGTCCGAAGGTATTGCCAGATGGCTCAATGATTGTTACGGGCAATGTGGCCTTTGGTGATGAAGAATGGTGGAGAGGCGAAAGCCGAGTGCCGTATCGTGGATGGGCGATTCGTATTACCGATGATGGGAAGGTAGAACCTTATGCAACGGGTATGCGTTCGCCATGCGGAATCGGTGAGATTGATGGTGAATTCTGGTACGGCGATAATCAAGGCGACTGGATGGGTTCGGGTTTTATTTCTCAGGTCAATAAAGGTGATTTCATGGGGCATCCTGCAGGTTTAAAATGGAGTGGAATCGAAGGTTCGCCAATTAAATTGACCTACGACCAACACGTTGCGTTAATCAACCACCGCAAAGATAAAAACTCATCGGGTAATTATATTAAGCCCGAGAACATCGAGAACGAACGAGGAAAATACCTCTTTGAAATGAAAAAGGATATTCCATCCCTAAAAACTCCTGCGGTTTGGCTTCCGCATGGTATTTTGGGTATTTCAACATCCGAAATCTTGAAAATTCCTACTACAAACACTGATTTTGGTCCGTTTGCTGGACAAGTATTGGTGGGAGACCAAGGAAAAAGTAATATTTCTCGTGTAATGCTCGAAAAAGTTAAAGGCGAATATCAAGGAGCGGCAATTATGTTTCGTGAGGGTTTTCAGTCGGGAATTTTGCGTATGACATGGGGAACCGATGGGTCGTTGTTTGCAGGTGAGACAAACCGTGGTTGGGGTTCGGCAGGAGATAAAACTGCTGGTTTAGAGAGATTGGTGTGGACTGGAAAAATGCCTTTTGAAATGAAAACGGTACGTGCTATGCCGGATGGTTTTGAGATTGAGTTTACCAAACCAATCAATAAAACTACTGCCCAAAACTTTTTATCGTACAATGTCGAGAGCTTTATTTATAAGTATCATCCAGTTTATGGAAGCCCGCCAGTTGATAAAAAAGTTTGTACCGTAAGAGGTATCAAGGTCTCAGAAGATGGCACTAAAGTACGCCTTTTGGTTGATGGACTACGTCAATATTATGTTCATGAAATCAAATTAGAGGGTCTTAAAGATGCTTCTGGATTGAATTTATTGCACAATACGGCTTATTATACATTGAATAATTTTCCGGATGGTGATAAACTGACAGGTTTTATTCCGAGACCAGCCAATCTAAAGACTAAATCAACTACTACAACTACCCCAGCTAAAATCACTACTCCAGACGATGTAAATGCCAAGAAAGCTGTAAGCAAAGCCCCAACAACGGCCGAGGTACAGCCTTTACTGCAAAAACACACTTGTACGGCTTGTCACCAAGCTAATAAGCGTCAGGTTGGGCCAGCATTTGCCGATGTAGCAAAACGTAATTATACCAACGAGCAAATCGTAGAGCTAATCTATAAGCCTAATCCTAAAAACTGGCCAGATTATGCTACCGAGATGGCTCCAATGCCGCAAGTTCCGAGAGCCGATGCCTTAAAAATTGCCGCTTGGATTAATTCATTGAAAAAATAATCTTATTCCATATTTTGATTCTAAAGTGGTGTATCTAATCTGCGATACACCACTTTTTTTATTGAATTGGTCAGAATAATTCTTCTTTGAAATGGCCAAAATCCAATTATATTTGTACCGAAAACTCACCCCTTTTCAGACTTTGTGAGAAAACCAACTACAATAAAACTACTGATACTGAGTTTGTTGATGGCTGTTTCAGCTATTGGACAGATTCGTATTGAGATTGCAAAACACCCCAAACCACTACTGCAAAACGAAGATTTTTATTTAGCTTCTAATCTCAATAATTGGAATCCCGGCTCGCCCGATTATAGGTTTAAGCGAACGGCGGCGGGTACTTACTATTTTGAATTACCCGATTCTCTTACCTATTTTGAGTATAAAATTACGCAGGGGAGTTGGTCGATTGTGGAGGGTAATCCCGACGGTGGTTCACGACCCAATAGGATTTATAATGCCGATAATGAAGCTAATCCCAAGTTTATTCAGGTTTCATTTGAAAATTGGGAGAAAGTCAATATTTATCGTTTTACAATTAAGAAAATCCCTGATGATACGCCATTTGATGCGTCTATCTATTTGTCAGGGAATTTTAACAATTGGAATGCCCGTGATGAATCTTATAAGCTACAAAAACAAGTTGATGGGTCTTATCGGGTGGCACTTCATACCGATTTAGATGTAATAGAATATAAGTTTACCCGTGGCTCGTGGGATGCCGTGGAGGGTAGAGAGAGTGGAAAAGCCCGCCCAAATCGTATTTTGAAGCGAATTGATAATATTGATAAAGAAAATATTGAGGTCGAGATTGCAAGCTGGGAAGACCTAAGCGGAACATTTAATTATTTTTCAATCTACGATTTATTAGTTCTTTTTGCAGCTTTTCAAGGGTTTTTGCTGCTTTTTGCTATTCCAACCATTCAGAATTACAACCAAAAGGCTAATCGCTGGTTAGTTGTGTTGCTGGTATTTACCTCGGTTTTGCTATTGGTTCGTACACTGAGCGGGCATCGTGAAATTGCGATGCGTTATCCTACGATTTCGCTTTATCCAGACTTTATCATGTTTGGATACGCTCCCATTTTCTATATTTATATAGAGAAGCTACTTTTTCAGTCCGATGATTCATTTCGGCGTTGGGCCTTGCGATTCATTCCTTTACTTGTGCAGATTTGCCTTTATTTACCATTTATTTTGCTGGATAACGAGGTTCTGAAAATTAAAATATTGAATCAAGAACCATCTCTTTGGTACATGCTCGGAAGCGTTTCGGTATTGGGATGGCTCTATAATATGTATTATTGGTTTAGGTCGTACCGAACGGTACAGACTTATCAGGTTCAATCACAAACGAGTTATTCTTACGAAGAAAACCTCCAATTTTTGCAGACAGTACTTTTTATGCAGGCAGCGTGTTTATTTGTGTGGTTTCTAACATTTTTTGTACAAACCTTTGGAGCATTGTTGGGTTTAGAGACCTATTCAATCCACGAAAAAAGTATAGACATTGTTTGGTTGGCTTTTTCAACGATTCCTCATTTATTAGGGTATTTTGCTATTCATCAACCCGAAATTTTTAAACTTCCGCAACAAAACCTTACTCTTTTTGGTAGCACTGAAATTGTGGTAGAAAAAGCAATAACTCCGAGGGTCAGTGAAGAAACTCACGACGATAATCTGCAAGTATTGAAAGAAAAAGTTGAGGCATATATGCAAAAACATACACCATTTACGAACCCAAAATTGACGCTTAATGACCTTGCCGCTAAAATAAAGATACCTCCGCATATATTGTCAAAGGTCATCAATGAAGGATTCGATAAAAACTTTTTTGATTTTGTGAATACGTATAGAATCGAAGAATTTAAAAAACGAATGGAAGACCCTAAAAATAAGAATTTTACTTTGCTCGGAATCGCATTTGATGTTGGATTCAATTCAAAAACGGCTTTTAATCGTTCATTTAAAAAGATAACAAATCAGACTCCAAGTGAGTATTTTCAGATAGGAGGGGAGTAGAATAAAGGGTTTACTGGGTCGTAAAAAGGTGGAGGCATAACCCTGACAGGGTTCTGAACCCTGTCAGGGTTGTAGAATCTTTTATCTCTCTACTTCATATTTGCTAAAAACTCCACAACATCACGAATCTCTCTTTTCGATAGAATCGTACCCATTGGTGGCATGCTCGAAGGAAAATTCTCACGCTTTTTGATTCTTGAAATCGGTATTCTGAGTGGTTCTGCATCAGAAGTTTTCAAAATTAACTCTTCGCTGTTTTCACTTGCCAATATACCCGAAACTTCTTGACCATCGTTGAGTGTCAGAGAGACGGTTCCGTAGCCCGGGGCAATTCTGGCACTTGGCTCAATCATTGCCTGTAAGATTTGCTCACGGGTCAAGTTCGCTCCGATTTTTTGTAGATTTGGCCCGACCGAACCGCCTTCGCCACCAATCGAATGGCAACGGATACACTGAGCAGTTGCGTTGTTGAGGAATACTTCACGACCTTGCCAGCGGTTTCCACCTAAAAGAGCTTCTTTAAAAGAATCGGTTTCGGTGCCTTTTCCTCTAATGGGTTCGAGTTTAGCGATTAAATCGTCTTTTTTGGTGCTTTCAACTGCTTCAATAAGGTCAAGTTTTACTTCGGGTTGGAGTTTATCGCCAATCATTTTCACTACCAAATCTTCTAAAACTACACGAGTATTATCGGCTGGCATGCTGCCAAGTGTTTTGAGCAATTGTTGTTGTTCTTGGATACTCCCCTTCTCAAAAACCGGATTTACAATAGCGGGCAGTGCTTCTTTACTGATATTCAATTTGTTCAACAAACCGATGGCGGCAGTACGAACATTGCGGTCTTTGTCTTCCATTCCAAATTTAATAACATCCTCAATTTTTGAATAATTGAGTGATGAAAGTGCTGAAATTGCGGAAGAACGAACTTCAGCTTTATCGCTCGATTTCAAGATTTGAGCGATTTCTTCGTTGTATTC
>JALOLV010000491.1 GCA_025455785.1 Spirosomataceae bacterium
TAGAGCCATGCCATTCTTTTATGATTTAAAGCCGAGTTTAGCTTTGCAGCCCTACGTGAGGTTGTATCGGTTTATGCACTTGTGTTTTACCGATACAACTTTGCCACCTGCCAAGGCCTATCCACCACGCCCAGAGGTTACGCTGAGTTTTTATCCGAGAGATACTGAAAACGTACGGTATGATGACGGACGAGTGATGAATCCCGTTCGTTCGGCTCTGATTGGTCAGCAAAATGTAGTGAGTCATCGTTTGGTAGGTAAAGAATTTTTAATGATTCAGGTGGTTTTCCAGCCCGGTGGATTGTATCGAATGACGGGGATTCCAACAATGGATTTGAATAATCAATATTTTGATGCTGAATCTATTTTAGGAAACCAGATTCGTGATGTAAACGAACGCTTAATGAATATCGAAGACTATCCGAGAATGATACCCGTCGTTGAGGATTTTTTACTTGGATTGGTCAAAAAATCAAGATACGAGATTCGCCCGATTGATAAGGTTAGTTTGCTGATGATAGATAACATAAACAGCCTTTCGCTCGATTGGCTGGCAAAAGAATCGTGTTTGAGTTATAAGCAATTTGAGCGAAATTTTAATGAACGAACAGGCGTAAACCCTAAATATTTTGCCCGAATCATCAAATTCGATAAGGCTTTCAGAATGAAAAATGCGTATCCCAACAAAGATTGGTTGAGCATTGCCCTCGAATGTGGCTATTACGATTATCAGCATTTGGTGCGAGATTATAAGGAATTTACGGGCATGACTCCCGCCAGTTTTTATCTACAAGATACGCAATCGCCTGAACGCAAATTCGGGATTGTAGAAAAGTAACGTTTACTACACAAATTTAGAACAATCAGAAATTTTATTGCTCAAAAATGCTTTTTTCTACCTTTTTGATGGGTAGAATGGCTATGCTATTACCCAAAAGGGTTATTTACAAGCACCCGAATATAGCGTTATTTTGCTGAATATATAATCAACTCTATTCCATGAAAACTAAACAAATTCTTCTGTTATTATTCTCGGTTTTTTCTATCAATATTTTTGCCCAAAGCCCTGTTGGCAAATGGAAAGTAGAGTCTTATTGGTCGAATGAATACAAGTTCGATTCGCACAAGGCATTGCTTAGTTCACGCCCGTGTGCGGCTGATATTTTCTATGAGATTTCGGAAGATGGAAAATACCGACTCAATGCCTCGAAGAGTAGCTGTGATGAAAGCTATAAGAAAATCCAAGAAAAAATTTGGAGCAAAACTAAATGGCGATTGAATGAAAAAACGATTCAGCTTTCATCAACAGATTTTGCTGTTACAAAAGATTATGTCATTACGTTTTCGGGCAATAAAATGATTTGGAAAAACCAGTGGGATACAATTACATATAGCAGAATAAATTAAATCTTTTTGACTATGAGAGTGAAAATTATATTATTTCTATTGGTAACGAATTGGGTTTTCGCACAATCATCTGTTTTGATTGAACCCAAAGCGACAAATGGTATTTTGTCAAAGAATAGCTCAGCCGTAACATTACCAACGGCTCAGCCCATGGCTTTACCCGATTCGGGAGCAGGTACCAGATTGATGTGGATTCCGAGCCAAAGTGTTTTGAGAGCAGGAACGGTAACAGGCGACCAATGGAATCGCCAAAATGTAGGTAGATGGTCTGTCGCAACAGGTTATAACACCGAAGCACGAGCCGATTATTCATCAAGTTTGGGGTTGAATACGATTGCTCAAAATAAATTTTCAACGATTGTCGGTAGAAATAATATACCAGTTGGTGGTACTGTCAGCGAATCCGATTGGAGACATCATCTCTTTGCGGTAGGAAAGGGAGAAACCCCAGAAGCACGTAGTAATGCTTTTACTGTAACTTACGATGGTTCTATCGGAATCAACACAGCCTATCCATATTATCCACTCACTTTTAATAGTATTTTAGGTGATAAAATTTCTTTTTGGGGTGGTGATGAAACCATAAGTAACCCAAACCATTTTGGAATCGGAATTCAAGATTATTTATTTCAATTTTTTACACCAGATTCTGACAATGATTTTGTTTTTGGAACTGGTAAAAGCTATGTTTTTAATGAAAAATTGAGAATAAAAGGAAACGGAAGGGTAGGAATTGGACTCAATAATCCGAACCATATTTTAGATATAAATGGCAGAGTACGAATTCGCCACACATCAGGCGAAACCGCAGGGGTTTGGATGAGTAATTCTGCAAATAGTTTGAGCAATGCCGATGGAGCGTTTTTTGGAATGAGAGATGATGCTTCGGCTGGAATTTGGATAGGAAATAATTGGCGTTTTTGGGTAAATAATGCAGGTAGAGCAAATGCCGATGGCGGGTTAGTTGTGGGAAGTGGAGGATAGTTTCAACCATGACATAGGCGAACTTTTCGCTTACGCAATTCTGACAGTAGATTTCAACGCACCGGGTGTTAGTAGCACCGATGTAATAGTGATGACTCCCAATCAGCCGATTGATGACCTAATCGTTATGCAAGTAATTGCACAAGATAATATTATTAAAGTAAAGTTTAAAAATGAAAACAGTTCGAGCAGAAATCCGCCTTTGATTACTTATAATTTTTTGGTTTTTAAGTGATAAAAACTATTGATGAATTGTAGATTGTAAAATATCTTTTTTCAATAAAAAAGAGAAAAATCCGTCTTAAGAGATTTACCTAAATATCTACGCTAAGTCTCAATCTCTTATCTCGAAGTCAAGGTTGAAAATCGCCCGAACGCCAATTCGGGATTGTAGAAAAATAAATAGTTTTTGGTTTGCTTTGTTTTAAATATTTGAACCCAAAAACTCATTTTGGCTGTTAAGTAATAACAAATTCCAAAATTGAGTCTATGGCAAGAGTATTTATTGACCCCAACGAGAAGAAACCCGATTTTCGTGAGCGTTTGCGTGCGTTGGGCAACCTGCCTGCTTTTTTGGTCGAAGTCTATCAAACATCGCCTTTACTCACTACTGGTAATATTTTTTTCAGAATCCTCCGTTCGGCCATTCCCATTTCAATTCTCTACATTGGTAAATTAATTATTGATGAAGTTTTGCATTTGACTACTGATAAATCGCTCAATATGAGTCATTTATATTGGCTTATTGCTTCAGAGTTCGGTTTGATGATTATCAGCGATTTACTTTCTCGCGGAATCACCCTGACAGATAGCCTCTTGGGCGATTTATTTGCCAATCGGACTTCGATAAAATTGATGAAACACGCTGTTTCGCTCGATTTAGCTCAGTTCGAAGACGCAACTTTTTACGATAAACTCGAACGTGCCAGGCAGCAAACCAATGGCCGAACGGTGCTACTCTCACAGATTTTGGCACAAGGGCAAGATGCCATCACGATGGGCTTTTTGCTCATTGGGCTTATCAGTTTTAATCCGTGGCTGATTCTCTTACTTCTTGTTTCGGTTGTGCCGTCTTTTATCGGCGAATTACACTTCAATGCCAAAAGTTATTCGCTTCAACGTGGCTGGACTCCCCAACGCCGAGAGTTAGATTATTATCGCTACATCGGAGCAAGCGACGAGACCGCCAAAGAAGTAAAACTTTTCGGACTTTCGGATTTCATCATTGAGCGATTCAGCAATCTTTCGGATAGGTATTTTAAAGAAAACAAAAAACTCGCCATCGAAAAAGCCTCTTGGGGGAGCTTGTTGGTCGGTATCGGCACAGTAGGCTATTTTGCCGCTTACGGAATCATCGTCATTGATACCGTCAAAGGCATTGTTACAATCGGTAGCCTGACCTTTTTGGCGGGGTCATTTAGGCAACTCAAATCATTACTCGAAGGCATTTTGGGGCGATTTACGACGATTTCGCAAGGGGCTTTATACCTCAATGATTTATTTGAATTTTACAGGATTCAACCCCAAATCATTTCTCCGATTCAATCCAGACCATTTCCCAATCCGATTAAAGAAGGGTTTAGGTTTGAGAGTGTAGGTTTTAAATATCCAAACTCTGATAAATGGGCCAATCGAAACCTCAATTTTACGTTAAAAGCAGGCGAAAAATTAGCTTTGGTCGGCGAAAATGGCTCTGGTAAAACCACTCTCGTCAAGCTATTGGCTCGTTTATACGACCCCGACGAAGGCAGAATCTTGCTCGACGGCTATGACCTCAAAGAGTACGATTTAGACCAATTACGGGAGCATATTGGCGTAATTTTTCAGGATTTTCAGCGATTTCAGTTTACGGCTGGCGATAACATTGCGGTAGGGGATATAAATGTGAGAGAATCGCTAACTGAACTCGAAAGA
>JALOLV010000492.1 GCA_025455785.1 Spirosomataceae bacterium
CGAGCAATTGAATTGAGACAGCAAAGCAATATGAAATCAGCTGATTCCATAATTGCAGCAACAACTCTTTTGCATTGCACAGAACTAATCACTAGGAATTCAGGTGATTTTGACCATATTCCTGATTTAATAATTAATAACCCTGTAGATTGATGAATTTGAACGATACCGATAAAAACAGAATTATAGAATTGATTAAGGCAGGTGAGAAACTGCCTAAAGAATTTATCTATAAACTTTTCGCTGATGAAGAAGATGTATTTCTTTTTTGGAATGGCAGAAAAGAAGATACAACAAACATTGCCCTGCCTTTCCATAGCATTGAACATATTGACGAGCCAAGAAAAGAAAATGATAAAGCTCAAGCCACTATGTTTGAAACCGACTTTAGAGGCAGGCAACTTAAAGGCTGGACTAACAAACTTATTTGGGGTGATAATAAACTCATTCTTTCCTCATTGGCAAATGGCCCAATGAGGGATGAAATTGAAAAGGAAGGTGGTGTTAAATTAATTTACATTGACCCACCTTTTGCTGTTGGTGCAGACTTTGGTTTTGACATTCAAATCGGTGGTGAAACAGCAGAAAAAAAACAGAGCATCATAGAAGAAATTGCCTATCGTGATACTTGGGGAAAAGGAATTTCCTCATACCTCACAATGATGTATGAAAGGCTTAAATTAATGCACAATTTACTTGCTTCAGAAGGAAGTATTTATGTTCATATAGATTGGCGTTTGTCACACTTTTTAAGAATGATTTGTGACGATATTTTTGGCGAGAAAAATTTTAAAAATGAAATAGTTTGGAATTACGAAACTTATTCAGGGAGTGTAAAAAACTATTTCCCCAGAAAACACGACATAATTTTATTCTATACAAAGTCAGATAAGTACACTTTTGATTTACCATATTTAGATGATTTTGAGGATTCAATAAATTTTGAAAGATGGAAGAATTACATAGTTGATGGTAATAAGATTAAAGGTTCAAATTACCCATCAACAGATTCTCGATTTATGATTCGTTTTAACAAGTGGGTAAAAGATAACAAACGACAGCCTGAACCCGATGATGTGATTTTTGAAATTAAGAGTTTTGCTGTCAGTTCTACTTGGAAAGATATAAATGCAGTAGACCCAAAAGATTTATCTCAAAAAGTAGATTACCCTACTCAAAAGCCACTTGCATTGTTAGAAAGAATTTTCAAAGCAAGCACCAAAGAAGGTGACTTAATTGCTGACTTCTTTTGTGGTAGCGGAACAACTGCTGTCGCTGCTGAAAAAATGGGGCGTAAATGGATTACAACTGACCTTGGCAGATTCTCTATTCATACAGCAAGAAAGCGTTTAATTGGTGTCCAAAGAGAATTACAAGCAAGCGGAAAAGATTTCAGGGCTTTTGAATTGCTAAACCTTGGCAAATATGAACGCCAGTTTTTTATGGACGACCTTACCAACGGTAAACGCAAAGCCAAAGAAGATTTGTATGTTGATTTAATTTTAGAAGCCTACAAAGCAAAACGAATTGACGGTCACGCCACTTTACACGGAAGCAAAGCAGGACGTTTTGTAAATGTTGGCCCTTTAGATGTACCAGTAACACAAAGCCGCTTAATGGATATTTTTGAAGAATGTCGTCAGAAACTTTATACTCAAGTTGATGTGTTAGGATTTGAATTTGAAATGGGTTTAACACCACAATTCATTCAAGAACTCAAAGAGAAAGGCGTTTCTGTAACATTAAAGTATATTCCAAAAGATGTGTTTGATAAACGAGCCGTTGAAAAGGGGCAAGTGAAATTCTTTGATGTAGCTTACCTAAACACCAAAGAAAAAGTAAAAGGCAAAACCATTACAATTGAACTCACAGACTTTGTTACTCATTACACCCAAGACGATATTGAAGAACTGCAACAATCAATGAGAGCAGGAAGCAAAGTTGTAATTGAAGACGGACAAATATTCAAAATTGAAAAAGACAAAAACGGAATTATTACCCGAACGGTGCTAACAAAAAATTGGTTCGACTGGATTGACTATTGGGCAATTGATTTTAACTACGAAGATAAAAAAGAAATCATAAAAATAAAAAACGACAAAGGCGATACAGAAGAAAAATGGAGTGGCAATTATTTGTTTGAAAACGAATGGCAAAGTTTTCGCACCAAGAAAACACCAACATTAGAATTTACAAGTATAGCCCACGAATACAAGAAAGAAGGCAAATACAAAGTAATGGTTAAAGTGGTTGACATTTTGGGTATTGACACAAGTAAAATAATTGAAGTAAATATTAAATAAGCGAAATTTACAGAATGAATCATTGGGTAGAAACAGCCATACAATTGCTAACCAAAAGTCTGCATCCAGTTCCGCAAGAACTAAGAAAAGCGGCTTATCGGATAAAAGCGAACGCTTGGCACAACATATTTCTGCCTTTGCTAATTATCCCAATGGCGGATATTTGGCTTTTGGTATTGACAACGATGGAAAACCAAAAACATTAGACAAAACTGAGATGGATACCATTGTTCAAAAGTTGGGAAATATTGCAAGAAATAATTTGGCTCAACCTGTTGGCATTGAACATACCGTTGCAGATTATAAAGGCAGTGCAGTTTTGTTTATTCACATTCCCGAACATACCGATAAACCAGTTCATTTAAGAGGTGGCGATATTTTTGAAAGCTATAAACGAAGTGCAGGGCAAACAGTAAAATTATCACGCCACGAAGTAAAACAACTCATTGCTATTTCAACAGGTTTCGATTTTGAAGCACAAATAGCAATGCCAAATGTAAGCGATGACGAAGTAATGAAATTGCTTGACTACGACAGCTATTTTACACTACAAGAAAAACGTTTGCCTGATACCAAATTGAGCATTTTACAAACGTTGGCAACTGATGATTTAATAAAGAAAACACAAAACGGTTGGGATATTTTAAATCTTGGAGCAATTCTTTTTTCAAAAGATGTAAAGAGTTTTAAAGAACTAAAACGTAAAGCCATTCGAGTAATTGTTTACAAAGAAACGAGCAGAATAAATGCTTTGAAAGAACAAGAAGGCGGCAGAGGTTATGCTTCGGGTTTTGAAGGATTGGTAAATTACATTATGGATCAATTACCATCCAATGAAGTAATTGAAAATGCTTTGCGTAAAAAAGTAAAAGTATATCCCGAAAAAGCCATTCGTGAATTTGTTGCCAATGCTTTAATTCATCAAGATTTTTCTGTGACTGGTTCTGGTGTAATGATTGAAGTATTCACAGACAGAATTGAAATAACAAATCCTGGCGTTCCATTGGTTGACACCAACCGCTTTATTGACACAGCACCAAAATCAAGAAACGAAAATTTAGCTTCGCTAATGCGAAGATTAAATATTTGCGAAGAAAGAGGAAGCGGAATTGACAGAGCCATAGAATCAATAGAAGTATATCAATTGCCTGCACCAAAATTTATAAGAGGCGATGATTATACAAGAGTAATTATGTATGCTCCAACTCCATTAACCAGAATGAATAATGACGATAGAATCAGGGCTTGCTATCAACATACTTGTTTGCATTATGTAAACAATCAGCCAGTAAATAATCAATCGGTTCGTAAGCGTTTCAACATTGCTAAAAATAACGTTTCGTTTGCATCAAAAATTATTGCCGACACCTTAGAAGCTGGTTTGATAAAAGCATCAGACCCCGAAAATGCTTCAAAAAAGTTTGCTTCGTATGTGCCGTTTTGGACTTAAATCTTAATTGTTTACAAATTCAAATGGTTGCTAAAATGACACATAACTACTTGAATTTAAATGATTTGTTTATTTCATTGGAAAATCCCGAAGTGAAAAGTCAGCCCACAGGAGTAAGCACATTTGCAATTAGCACAAGCCAACGCACAGACCAAAAATTGCAAAAGAGCTTCCACCTCACCGACCCAAAAAAGAATTTCAAAATATTTTTTCCAACGCTTCAAAAAAAAATAAAAAAAGCACTGCATAGCCGACACTCAATGACACAGAAACTCAATATTGACAATGGTTTGAAAGGACTGACGACAAGAACCACTGGCTATAACAGCGGTAACTGTTGCACAACTCACTAAATAGTTATATAAAATCATTTTATTAAGCAAAGAAGCGTTATTTAAAGCTGATATAAGCGAGGCTCATTTTTTTTG
>JALOLV010000107.1 GCA_025455785.1 Spirosomataceae bacterium
CATGATGGCTTTTACTAATGTAGATTTACCTTCACCATTTCGACCGACAAATGCGACCTTTTGCCCTCTTTCGATGGTTACCGAAACATCTTTAAATACTAAATGGTCATCGTAGGTTTTAGTGACATTTTCTACAATGACGGGATAATTGCCCGAGCGTGGTGCTGGCGGAAACTTCAGATTCAGTGATGAAGTATCAACCTCATCAACTTCAACAATCTCCAATTTTTCCAACATCTTAACTCTTGATTGTACCTGCAAAGTCTTTGAGTAAGTACCTTTAAAACGCTCGATGAACTCGGTCGTTTCGGCAATCATTTTTTGCTGGTCGTTATATTGCTTTTGTTGTTGTTCTTGGCGTTCTTTTCTTAATTGCAGGTATTGCGAGTAATTTACCTTATAATCATAAATACGCCCCATCGTTACCTCAATCGTACGGTTGGTGATATTATCTACAAATGCACGGTCGTGCGAGATAACAATTACGGCTTTGGCATTATTGACCAAGAAATCTTCGAGCCACTGAATAGACTCAATATCAAGGTGGTTGGTGGGCTCATCGAGCAAAATCAAATCAGGATTTTGTAGAAGAATTTTGCACAATTCGATTCTCATACGCCAGCCACCACTAAACTCATTGGTTTGGCGAGTAAAATCCGAACGCAGAAAGCCCATTCCGTACTCATCCGATTCATAGTCGGTTCGGGTTTCGAGTTGGATATTCAATTCATCCATCTCTTTTTTCATCTCTACCAAATGCGAAAAAGCCTTTGAGGCTTCTTCAAAAACTGTACTGTTGTCTTCGATAAGTAAATGCTGAGGCAAATAAGCAATAACGGCATCTTTTGGGGCCGAAATCTTGCCACGAGTAGGCTTGCTAACACCCGCAATAATCTTGAGTAGGGTAGATTTACCCGCACCATTTTTGCCCATTAGGGCTATTTTATCTTTTTCGTTGATATTGAATGTAATATCGCTAAAGAGCGTTCCTCCGTTGAATTCAACCGTTACGTTATCTACAGAAATCATGTTAAATTTTAAAAATAAGCCACAAAGATACGTCTTTGCCACCAAAGCACCACAATATCAGAGATTTTAAGTCAAATCAAACAAACACAAAAAAAGAGACCCCAATGGAGTCCCTTTTTCTACTTAAACCAAAGAAAATTATGAAAAATAATTTAATCTTTTACTTATTCAAAAGCTCATCAAACGCCAAAGAAACGTAGTACATCGTACCAATTGATGGGCTACCATATGCCTGAATATAAGGATTACCAAATAAGTTTGTAGCACCTACTTTCAAGATACTCTTGAAACTTGTCAACTTATAGCTAAACTGAGCATCTAAGTTATTTACTGCTGGAACAACCGTGTTGCCAAACAAAGGTACACCAGTTGTTGTTGGTACAACAAAGCTCGACTCCCAAGTAAAGCTCTCTTGGTGTTTAAACGCAATGTTGAAACCGTATTTGCTTCCGCTACCCATACGTCTTCCGAAATTCAAGTTAAAACGATTTCTCGGCGTGTTAAATCCTGAATATGGTAGTTCTGGTGTAGGTGTAAAGTTTTTCAAAGTATTGTTTGCGAAATTACCACCAACAAAGAAATTCTTAGGCAATGAATAATTCAAAGCTAAAGAGAAACCAGTTACAGTGATGTCTGAATTGCTATTGGCAGGGCGAGAGTAAACCGCACGTGTAGAGCCACCACCTAAGCCTGACTCAATCGGTAAACCGGGGGCTGCGGCGGCAGTTGGTACTAATACTACTACACCACCGATGAAGTTACGATACACGCTATTGTAGTACGACGCATCTATAAATAACTTCTTACCAATAAGACCTTTATAACCAACTTCGATAGATTGTACTCTCTCGGGTGTAAGTGCTCTGGCTTGATACTTAGGCAAAGTTGCGAGTGCGTAAGCAGGTGCTACCTGAGTAGTAACCGCTGTAACTTGTTGAACAACTGTGTTTTGTACGTTTGTAGCAATGGTTGATGTTACAGTAGATTGTACGTTAGTTGCAATAGTATTCTGTACAGCAGTAGTTGCCATTTGGGCTGCTACACCCGCTGCGATTGCGGCAGCGGCTTGGTTGGCTGGTATTTGACCAGCAGCTACTGCTGCATTAACTTGAGCAGTTACCCCAGCGGTTACCTGTGCCTGTACGGCAGCAGTAACACCTGCTTGAATCGTTGGCAATTGTGCCTGAACAGCCTGTGTTACCGCCGCTTGAATAGCAGGTAATTGTGCTTGTACGGCCGCAGTTGCATACGCCTGAGCTTGTGCAATAATCGCAGGAGTAATATACTTAGTAGGATTTGTCGAGAAATCAATCAAAGTCTCACGAGAAACACCTCTCGATAAGTTATAACGAGAATCAAACTCTGATAAACCACCGATAAGTCTTGCATTTGGTGTTAGCAAGTCAATATATTGGTTTTGCGTAGTCGGAATACGGAAGCCAGTCTGGTACGAAACACGAATGTTATTATCGCCAGCAAATGATGCAACTGCCGAGATACGTGGCGAGAACTGACCTTCAAAGTTTTGGTTTTTGTCGTAACGCAACGAACCTACTAATTTCAAATGGTCTTTAAATAAACTCTTACCCGCCTGTACAAACGCACCGTATTCGTTAATCGGAATAGTGCCATCTCTGCCTTCTTTCAAATCAGCAAAAAGAGTTCCGTTTGAACGCAATTGGAACTGACGTACGTTTGCTCCAACCAATAAATCAATGAATTTGATTTGATTCTTGAAGTTATATACACCTTCTGCATGATAAAGATTCGTACGGTCATCAAACGAGCTACCGCCGTTAGCGATTGAAGTTGTTCTATATTTTTCGTACAATGTATTGAATCTCTCTGAGCCAACAGTTGGCATGTTTGCGTCGGCTGCTCTACGGGCTGCAAGGTGTGCCGCTTCTTCGGCCAGACCTGCTCCACGTGCCTGTGCAAATGCTCCGACATAAGTGCCAAACCAAGTAGCATGTGGAGTTGCTTCGTTTAGAATCGAAACGGCTGCCAAACCCGACAAATATGATTGTCCCGAACGCTCTTGGGTTGTGTAAGCTCTCAATGTGAAGTTATCGCCCCTCAACTCAAGCTTTGCTTGGGTCAAGTTGAAGTTTCTCAACGAATATCTACCCGTACCTGTGTATCCGGTAGTTCCGTATCCATAATTTACTTGAGCAATCGCTTCAATCTTTTCGGTTAGGCGATAGTGTAACGCACCGTTAAATTTAAAGCTCTTGGTGTTATTCTCAAATAAGTCTTTTTCCATATAACCCGTACGGCTTACCGCAGAATTTGGTATTAATGCCAATGCTGATTGTGGCAATAAGCGGTTAGCCACCAAAGAGTTAGCTACTGTCTGCATATTGGCTTGTACTTCGTCGCCATAGGTGTTCATACCATCGTAGTCGATTCTGGTACCCGGGCCTCTCGATGGGTCTGCATTGCCACCTACGTTTAGGTTGGTATAGTCTGTTGACATCCAATCTTTTGCTTGAATGTAGCTCAAATTGACTTTAAATGCGAATTTATTATTGAATGCTTTGGCATAACGAATCGAATAGTCGCTGAATGGTGTATTTACCGTCGGACGATTATCAGCCGACATAATACCTGCTTTTACGGTTGCACTCAATCCTTGATACAAGAATGGGCTTTTGCTATTCATCAAAATCAATCCGTTCAATGCGTTTGGACCATACAATGCCGAAGCCGCACCGGGTAATACTTCAACGCTTTCGACATCTAATTCGGGCATACCTACGATGTTATCAACGGGGAAATTCAAGCCCGGAGCCTGATTATCCATACCATCAATCATCTGAACGGTACGAGGGTTACCAGTCGAGCCAAATCCACGCATGTTTACAGATTTGAAAAGAAGCGACTGTGTTGCCATGTCGATTCCTTTCATGGCCGCCAAACCATCATAAAACGAAGCCGCAGGGGTTTCGCGGATGGCACGTAAATCCATTTTTTCGACAGTAACTGGCGATTTCAAAACTGATTCTTCAACACGACTCGCTGCTACAACTACTTCTTGGCCCATAATTACTTGTTCTTTAAGGGCAATATTAAGGTTTGCGTTGTCGCTACTTACGCTTACCTCTTGGGTTTCGTAACCTACCGATGTAATTGTAAGCGTAAATGGTACTGGGGTTGCTGTTGATAAAGAGAAGTTTCCTTTTGCATCGGTGATTGTTCCAAGAACTTTACCTTTAACTTGCACACTTACCCCAATTAGAGGTTCTTTTGTGCCAGCGTCGGTGATAGTTCCTGTAACTTTAGTTTGAGCAAAAACAATTTGTACTAAGAAAAGCATGCAAATCATGCTTAAAAAGTATTTCCGCGTAGAAAGTTTACACATAATCTTTCTTGGTTAGTGGTTAACAAAACGTAATTTTGCACAAATATCAAAAATTAATATTAGTATTTTACAATTTTATAAGAAAAAAATTATATAAAAATATGCCGCCAAATAAGTATGCACGCATAACATTCTTATTATCAATCATTTGTATAAACGTAACCGCCCAAAAGATTTACACAATACAAAGTAGATTTGATAAAAATATGATTCCGCCAGTGCCTAATTACGCAGATTTGAAGGCTTGGGCGGCTCATCCAGATAAAAAAGATTTGGCCGATACCGTGCCGTACAAATCCAATCTGGCTGATAATCAGGTATTAGCAAAGGTCGATGTGTTTTTTCTGCATCCTACAATCTTTACGGGTGAGCCTACCAGCCAGTATGAGTGGAACGCAGATGTTAATGATGAAGTTATGAATAAAAGCGTAGATGGTTCAACTATCTTAAATCAGGCAACAGCCTTCAATGGCTCTTGTAAAATATACGCTCCTCGGTATCGGCAGGCTCATTATTATTCATTCTTGACCCCAAATAAAGAAGACATGAAAGAAGCTCTCGATTTAGCATATTCGGATATCAAAGCGGCTTTTGAATACTATCTTAAAAATTGGAATGATGGCCGCCCGATTGTGATTGCTTCTCACAGCCAAGGTACGATTCACGCAAAAAGATTATTGAAAGAGTTTTTTGACAGCAAACCGCTACAAAGCAAATTGGTCGAGGCTTATCTTATTGGGATTGCCACCCAGCCAAATACATTTGAGCATATCAAACCGAGTCAATCGGCTGAGGATGTCGGTGGATTTGTTTCGTGGAATACCTTTGCAAGAGATTACTATCCAGACTATTACAACGAAGCCCTAAATACATCACTTTGTACAAATCCTCTCACTTGGAAAACCAATGAAGACTTTGCACCAAAAGAATTGAACTCTGGTGGTGTCGGGCAGAAATACACATTTGTCAAAAACGCCGCCGATGCCCAATGCAACAAAGGGTTATTATGGATAAATAAACCTTACGTAAAAGGGCGGATATTCTTGAATATAAAGATTTGGCACAGAGCCGATATTAATCTTTTTTGGATGAATATTAGAGAAAACGTAGCTTTGCGAATTGAAAAATATTTACAAAGCCATTGACGGTTTAGTAAATGATTGAATACTTCTAACAAATGAATATTATTGACGAATGAATAATAATTATGTAATCATAATGGCGGGGGGAGTCGGAACTCGCTTTTGGCCTTTTAGTCGCACAACTTATCCCAAACAATTTCATGATGTTTTAGGAACTGGCAAAACGCTGATTCAACAAACTGCTGAGAGATTTGACGGTGTCTGTCCCAAAGAAAATATATATGTTGTAACCAACAAAGACTATTACAACCTGACCAAAGAGCAATTGCCTTACCTTTCGGACGACCAAATCTTGCTCGAACCCGAAATGAGAAATACGGCTCCGTGTATTGCGTACTCATGCTATAAAATCGCCGAGCAAAACCCCAATGCAAATATTGTAGTGGCACCCGCCGACCATATTATATTAAAGGAAGAAGAGTTTAAAAATCGTATTAAGATTGCTTTAGATTTCTCTTCAAAAAATGATGTGCTTCTGACACTCGGGATTCAGCCCACCCGCCCAGATACTGGCTACGGCTATATACATTTTCTGGAAGGAGAAGATGAAGTAAAAAGAGTAAAGACCTTTACCGAGAAGCCTCCGCTCGAATTGGCTCAACAGTTTATTGATAGTGGTGATTATGTCTGGAATGCCGGTATTTTTATCTGGAATGCTAAGGCAATTATCAGAGAGTTTGAGCAGCATTTGCCCGAAATCGCCGAAGCAATGGAGGAAATGAAAGACCATTTTTATACCGAAACCGAAAAAGAAGCTTTGGCTAAGGCGTTTCCACAATGCAAGAAGATTTCGATTGATAACGGTATCATGGAAAAAGCTCAGAATGTTTATACAGTATTGAGCGATATTGGCTGGTCAGATTTAGGTACTTGGAAATCGCTCTATGAGAATTCGGACAAGGATGAGAACCACAACGTGATAGATGCTAATGTTATGCTTTTTGACACCAAAAATAGCATTATCAAAACACCAAAAGACCGTTTGGTGGTGGTAAATGGTCTTGATAACTTCATTGTTGCCGAATACAATAATGTCTTGATGATTTGCCGCAAAGACGACGAGCAAAAAGTCAAGGAGTTTGTAGCTTTGGCAGAAAAGAAAGGAAAGTCTTTTGTGTAAGTATAACCCTGTCAGCGTTCAAAAAACGCTGACAGGGTTTGAATATTATACCTTATTTTGTATTTAAGTGCAAGATATAAATTAGTTTATGTCATTCGTCAATGCTCAATCGCTGGTATTATACTGATAATCAGATAATTATGAATTTCGATTAACCACTTATTAAAAATTGTGTGGTAATGTATTTGTGATAATTACTCAGAATTACAACCCAAAAATGGCCTTGAGTTCGGTTGCCTCTTCGGGTTTCATTCTACCCGCCAAAACCAATCTCAACTGACGACGACGCAACGCCCCTTCATACATTTCTTTTTCTTCGTCGGTTTCGGTAATAACTGGCGGAACCTCAATCGGTACGCCGCTTTGGTCAACGGCTACAAATGTCAAAAATGCTTTATTGGTATGTATTTTTTTCTGAGCAGGAATATTCTCGGCCCAAACCTCAACGGCAACCTCCATAGAAGACGTAAAGGCTCGTGTAACTTTGGCTTGAAGCGTAACAACTGACCCGAGCGGAATCGGCTCTTTGAAAGAAACGTTATCGACCGAGGCCGTTACGACGATTCGATTTGAGTGTTTTTGGGCACAGATTGCCCCCACAATATCCATCAATCGCATTAGGTTTCCTCCCATTAGGTTTCCGAGTGTATTCGTATCGTTCGGAAACACCATTTCGGTCATGGTTGTGAGCGATTCGTTGGCAAATTTTGGCTTTGGCATAAGATGAAGTTTATCATTTTACAAGTCTTAGCTCGTAAAATATCTTTGGTTTAACAAACTATACCGCAAAAATAGCCAAATATCTACGAAACTCATTGATAACTTTCTTATACATCCTAAAATCTGTTTAATGCAAATACGCATTCAGTACCTCAGCGTTACTTTTTTAGTTCTGCAATGGAAGTCAATTCACCAATCAATTAGCAATAAACTAATCGGTCTTCTCGTGGGTATCAACAAAGTCTATCATTATGTATATAAAATGATTGATGGGACTTCAACATTTAGCCCAAAAGATGAAAATCAAACAGTAATTCGGTATAGGTATTAATTGATTGTGTCAATATACTTATTGACAAACCCTATTGTAATTTTATGAGTATTTATAACCATTTTTAAATTTCTATTCAACCAGTTTTCCAGCAAATTATTCACCATTTGATAGAATTTACTCTTTCAAGTTTTCTCTCCTAACCTAAAAAATCCAATCGGATTTTCTGCAACTGCATTCATTTTGTCAAAAACAATTCTAAAAACCCAAAAGTTTGTTTAGGTGTTTCTGATTTGACAAATAGGTTGATTTAATCAGGCAAACAAAGTTTATCAATTATTTTGTACGGTAATTTTACCAAATACCAAGGAGTAATTTATTTCAACAATGAGAAATCTTTTTTTTACATTAGCAACTATTGTTTTGGTACAGGGAGTGGTATTAGGACAAAAAAGAAAGGAAACGAAAAAAGCAGCATCTAAATCAGAGCAAAATGCAGTAGTAGTAAATACCCAAGCAGTCATTGATTCTACCAAATGGCGAGCCGAACATTATATCATTAATAGAGACTCGGCTTATGCAGACCCTCGGGTAGGTCTCAAAAAATTAATCGGTGGCAATAGAAGATTTGTCGAAGGCAAGAGCATAAGGCCTCGCCAAGATGCCCAAACAATCAAGAAATTAGAGGCTGGACAGCAGCCGTTTGCTGTCATCGTTGGTTGCTCAGATTCTCGTGTACCAAACGAGGTTATCTTCGACCAAGGGCTCGGCGATTTGTTTATCATACGTACCGCTGGGCAGGTTTCGGCCGCTGCATCTTATGGCAGTATGGAGTTTGCGACACTGAAATTAAAAACAAAATTGATTGTCGTGCTTGGACACACCGAGTGTGGTGCAGTAGCCGCTGCCGTACAACGCCCTGAAAATGTGCCGGGCCATATCGTAACATTGATTAACGAAATCAAGCCGGCGGTTTCTAAATGCTCGCACCTTCCGGGCGACCCCGTCAACAACGCTGTTCGCCAGAATGTCATTGAGCAGGTAAATCATTTGAGAGATTTAGAACCGATTTTGCATCGTAAGTACATAGATGGCGAAATCTTAATCGTAGGGGCTGTCTATGACATTCACTCTGGTAAAGTAGAATTTTTGTCTGAAACCCTTTTGAATCTTCCACAACCTAAAAACAAAACTAAAGAACAGTGAGAATCGGGTTATTTGTATTGTTAGGATTTGTTTTGCAGAATAGCGTGGTTGCACAAAATACCAGACTCAACGAGCAAAACGCCATTGGTTGGTACGGGTATTTTGGTACTATTAAGCTTAATCAGAAGATTGGACTTCATACCGAATACCAGTTTCGTAGAGACAACGTAATAACCGATTGGCAGCAGAGTCTTTTGAGGGTTGGGGTCAACTATCAGCTTCATCCGAAAGCACAATTGCGGCTTGGCTACGCTTGGATTGAAACGTTTGCTTACGGCGAAAACTTCTTAAACGCCCTCGGCAAAGACTTTACTGAGCATCGTACTTACCAGATGCTCACACTGACCGACAAAGTTGGGATTGTAGATTTTTCGCACAGATTTATGCTCGAACAAAGATGGATTGGAAGGTATTCCAGCCCGTCTTTAGACAAAGAAGATGATTATCTTTTTCTGAATCGAATGCGATACATGTTTAGGTTTCAGGTACCGCTAAAAGGCAGAGAGATTGCTGATAAGACCCCCTACATGGCAATTTACGACGAGGTTTTTGTAGGCTTTGGTAAAAATGTCAATGAGAACGTCTTTGACCAAAATCGCATAGGTATTTTATTGGGATACCGGTTTAGTCCAAAATTTAGGATTGAGGGTGGATTCTTGAACCAAACGCTACAACTCGGACGAGAGGTCAATGGAAGAAACGTTTTTCAGTACAATAACGGACTGATTATCAACACAGTATTTAACTTCGATGCTTCAAAAAAGAAAAAATAGCATCTGTTTTTCGCCAATTTACAACAGGACTT
>JALOLV010000108.1 GCA_025455785.1 Spirosomataceae bacterium
GGCTGGTTCTATCAATGTTCAGTTCAAACAGATTCCTGCGGCAACTGCCTCAAACACTGGGCCTTACACACTCGGACAAACAATCCAACTCAACGCAACGGGTGGTGGCTCATATAGCTGGACTGGTCCGAGTAATTTTACAGCTACTGGTGCATCGCCTACACTGATTGCTTCTACTAATGCCAATGCTGGTGTCTATACTGTAACTGTAACAAATACCGATGGTTGTTCGGCAACTGCCACAACAAATGTTTCGTTATCGGGTTGTGATGTATGCTTCAATTTAGTTACGGCCGAGGCTCTCGATTCTAAGGGTTTGTTTCAGCTTAAAAACGGAACGCAGTTCTACGAGATTTCAGACCCAACCGAAACGGGAGTTGTCATAACACTATCACCTAACCTCAATGCTATAACCGAAAGTTTGCACATCGTAACGAGTGGTGGAATTAGTTTTGAACGTACGGAGAATATACAGCCATATGCAAGTTTTGAAAACCGAGGAATCTGGATTTTTGGAGTGCATTTCTCACCCGGTACTTATACAATTGCGATAACAGGTTACAGCCAAGATAACCTACAAGGGGTTATCACTATACCGACTTACTCTATTACGTTTACGGTATTACCACGGCCAAATGATTTATCAATCACCCTCACCAATCAGTTACCACCTAAAGTGTGTGCCGATTCAAAAATCACGGTATCGTTCAATGCAACGGGTATATTTGGTTCTGGTAATGAATTTGAAGTACAATTATTCAAAAACGATGGGACATACAGCAGTGCTGTTGTGTTGGCTCGAACCCCGACTACTGGAACTCTCCAGATACAATTACCATCAGATTTAGAAAGTGGGGCTTCGTATCGATTGAGGGTTGTTTCGACAAACGCTATTTTAGCCAG
This sequence comes from Spirosomataceae bacterium, assembly GCA_025455785.1. Classification (GTDB taxonomy): domain Bacteria; phylum Bacteroidota; class Bacteroidia; order Cytophagales; family Spirosomataceae; genus JALOLV01. The sequence goes on from JALOLV010000108.1 coordinate 904, forward strand.
TTTGGTATCAAATCTCTTCATAATAGGTACTACGAATTTGACCTTGGTTAGCCCTACCGATGATGTCAATACAATTGTAAACGATAAAATTGGCGGAAAAATAACCGCTACTAACCTTGTTAATCCTGAGGGTAAAGTAAATTATTTAGCCGAAAAATCTGTATTATTGAATCCCGGATTTGAAGCAAAGACCGGGAGTACATTCCAAGCCATCATTAGCGGATGTAATCAATAAAACTAAGTTTCATTCACTATGTTGTAAGAAATGTGAGCGAAGACAGGTTCTTCAGATTTCTAAATGTTTTGTTAAACTTATTACCAGTAATTGAATATACTGTAAACTAAATAACTATAACTTTTTATCATCGAGTCCCTCCGTGCGACGTCCGCCCTCTCCGTCGGGAGAGGGAATGAAAGGGTGAGGCGACCGACACTCGGTTTAAAATGTTGATTTTTAGCAAGTTATCAACCTCACCGTAGCGGCGTACCGTTCCCACTGGAGAGGGGAGTTGAAAATTCAAAGAAACTTAGTTTACAATGTATTGAAATATCGGTCTGTAAAATTTACCCAATCAGCCAAGTTATAGTTTTGTGTAAGAATCATAATCCTGATAATTGATGGAAAAACTTAAAGTCTCAACAGCACAGTTTGAAAACAAAAGTGGCGACAAAACTTATAATTTATCAATAATTGAGAAACTTGCAAGCAAAGCTGCAAACGAAGGGGCTAAAGTAATAGCTTTTCATGAATGCTCAATAACGGGTTATTCATTTGCCCGACATTTATCACGAGAGCAAATGCTCGCAATCGCTGAGCTTATTCCAGAAGGAGAAAGTATTATTAAACTTACCGAAATCGCCCAAAAATATGACATTGTAATCTTGGCAGGACTATTCGAGAAAGAAGCCAACGACGATTTATACAAGGCCTATGTATGTGTTGATAAAAACGGATTAGTCGCCAAATATCGTAAACTACACCCCTTTATTAATCCACATTTAAAGCCCGGCAGTGAGTATTGTATCTTCGAGTTATTTGGCTGGAAATGCAGCATCCTGATTTGTTATGACAATAATGTAATCGAGAATGTAAGAGCTACGAAATTACTCGGAGCCGACGTTATTTTCATGCCGCACGTTACGATGTGTACTCCCTCGACTCGCCCCGGAGCCGGATTTGTGGACCCTAAACTTTGGGAGAATCGAGAAGCTGACCCCACTTCTCTGCGGTTGGAGTTTGATGGTATGAAAGGGCGTGATTGGCTTATGAAGTGGCTACCTGCAAGAGCTTACGATAATGCGGTTTATGCAATCTTCGCGAACCCAATCGGGATGGATGATGACCAACTCAAGAATGGTTGCTCGATGATAATTGACCCATTTGGAGACATCCTTGCCGAATGCCGAACCTTTGAGGATGATTTTGTAATAGCTACAATTACACCCGAAAAACTCACACAAGCTGGCGGATACCGCTACATTAAGGCTCGCCGACCCGACTTGTACCGTCATATCATTGGTCAGGAGCATCAGCCGGAGCAAAAAGTAGTTTGGATGAAGCCCAAAGAGTAGATACACCTTGGTTTAGTTATAAAACATAGCATTTTTCCAAGAAATAATCTCAAAATAGTACAATTTTTATAATCTTTTGTAATAATTGTTTGCAGCGATTACATTTACACTAATTTTGTATGCTATGAACAATCAAAAGAGAATTCTTTAAAAATGTTGTCGAAAACCACTTCTGATAAACTACAAATACTCGAACAAAAAAACGCAGAAGCCCTACAAGGTGGCGGCGAAAAGCGTATTGCTTCTCAACATAAAAAAGGTAAACTTACGGCTCGTGAGCGTGTCGAGTTGCTGCTCGACGAAGGTTCTTTTGAAGAAATCGGCAAGTTTGTCATGCACCGATGCAAAGACTTTGGCCTCGATAAAGAATACTACCTCGGCGATGGTGTAATCACTGGCTACGGAACTATCTCAGGACGTTTGGTTTATGTTTTTGCACAAGATTTTACGGTTTTCGGAGGGTCATTATCCGAAACTTATGCCGAAAAAATCTGCAAAATTATGGACATGGCCATGAAAAACGGTGCACCCGTTATTGGGCTGAATGATTCGGGCGGGGCCAGAATCCAAGAAGGGGTAAACTCATTGGCTGGTTATGCCGATATTTTTTATCGAAACACCCTTGCTTCGGGCGTCATTCCGCAAATCTCGGCAATTATGGGGCCTTGTGCGGGCGGTGCGGTTTATTCGCCAGCCTTGACCGACTTTATCATGATGGTCGAGAATACTTCGTATATGTTTGTAACGGGTCCAAATGTCGTGAAAACTGTTACACACGAAGACGTTACCTCAGAAGAACTCGGTGGGGCAATGACCCACGCCACCAAATCGGGTGTTACGCATTTTGTGTCGGCCAATGAAGTGCAGTGTATCAATGATATTAAGCGGTTGTTTAGTTATATTCCTTCTAATTGTGAAGAGCAACCGCCATTCGCCGATTACGAATCAGATGGTAACGAAAAACGTCCCGAAATCACTAAAATCATACCCGATAACCCCAATCAGCCGTATGATATGCGTGAGATAATTGAGCAAATCACCGATACTGATTCTTTCTTTGAAGTTCATAAAAATTATGCTGAGAACATCGTTGTAGGCTTTGCCCGAATCGGCGGACGCTCGGTAGGTATTGTAGGCAATCAACCTGCGGTTTTGGCGGGTGTACTCGATATTAACGCCAGTATCAAAGGAGCGAGATTTGTACGCTTTTGCGATTGTTTCAATATCCCGTTATTAGTTTTAGAAGATGTACCGGGGTTCTTGCCGGGCACCGACCAAGAATGGCACGGAATCATCATGCACGGGGCAAAATTGCTTTATGCTCTCAGCGAAGCTACTGTTCCACGTATCACGGTTATCACTCGTAAGGCCTACGGTGGAGCGTATTGTGTGATGAACTCTAAACATATCGGAGCCGATATGAACTATGCCTTCCCGACAGCCGAAATTGCCGTGATGGGAGCGGCGGGTGCTGCCGAAATCATCTTCAAGCGTGAAATCGACGCTGCCGAAAACCCAAAAGCGGCATTGCAAGAAAAAGTGGATGATTATACCGAGAAATTTGCCAATCCTTACAAAGCGGCACACCGAGGCTACATTGATGAAGTCATTGACCCAGCCGATACCCGTGCGAAGCTGATAAAGGCATTCAAAATGCTCGAAAACAAAGTAGATACGCTTCCTCGCAAAAAACACGGAAATATCCCCCTGTAAACGCCAAAATATATAGATTTCAGAAGCCTTCGGTTTGTTTTGAACCGAGGGCTTCTGTTTTTGAATATTTCTTAAACATTTCTACAAAACACGCTGTTACAATTACACACTACCAAAATGCCCATTTTGCAGTAAAAAGTTTATGAATACAATTGATTTTGATAAATATCGCCAAATAGGAGACCCCCAATGCGACGAAGTTGTTTCGCAACTCTTTGTCTATGGAGGTATGGCATATTTGCGTCAACTCATTGGGTATTTATCTAATTATCAGGATTTTACTTTTGCAGGACATCCACAAATCTTACAAGATTTTATTGAGCAGCATCGTCAATTACCCGAAAATCTCAACAAAAAAAATGTTGTTAGGGCTTGCCAGTTTTATAGAGTGCATGAGCAGGCAATCGGGATGGTGCTGGGGTGTTATTCACTACCGTATTGTTATTTAGGAGCCGATGGTTCGCAGGTGTTGTATTTATCAGAGCGTATCCGTAAAGATACTTACAAACGCCTCAAAGAAACGGGACAATTCTTGAAAAGTGTCATGAATTACGACAGTTGGCAAGATGGTAAAATTGCCCTTATCTGCCTGAAAGTGAGGCTGATGCACTCGGTAATTCGCTTATTTACGATGCACAGCGGGCAATGGAACATGGCTTGGGGGTATCCCATCTGCCAAGAAGATATGGCGGGTACAAACGGCACTTTTTCGTTTATCATGATTAAAGGACTCCGTAAAATGGGCTATGCTGTCGATGAGTCTGACGAGCGTGCCTACATCGAAACTTGGAATTATATCGGCGAAATGATGGGCGTTTGCAAAGAACTTCAGCCCCAGTCGTGGAAAGACGCCGTATTGCTCGATAAGGTGATTGCTCAAAGACAATTTAAGGAATGCCGCGAAAGCCAAATTCTGGCAAATTCACTGATAAATACTTTTCAGTCGATGACCCAAAATAAATTCGAGAGCGATTTAGTGATTGCTCAGTTCCGTTACTTTTTAGGCGACCAACACGCCGATATGCTGGGTATTTCAAAAAACCGAATTCCGAAGCAGTTTGTGAAGGTTCTGAATAACTCAAATGCTTTTTTGAGCAATTTTTTTAATTGAAAATAGGCTGTTTTCAAGAACGATACCACTGCTTCGTGTGTTTTTAAAATAGAATAATAACAGAAATCATAGATTCATTTTCTCAATCGCAAATTCACTCATTAGAGATGACTAAATCAGAAAAAATCAAACAATCATACATCGAATACCTTTTAGAAAACGGTAAAGAACCCGAGTCGGTTTGGGCCTTTTGCAAAAAGCTAAAAATCAAAGAAAATGAGTTTTACGAAGAATACAATTCGTTCGTACAGCTCGAAGCCGAGATTTGGAAAGGCTTCTTTGTGCAAGCCAAGGCAACTGCCGAGAGCGAAGATGTTTATGGGGGGTACTCGGTTCGAGAGAAACTTCTGGCGGTTTATTATACTTGGATTGAGGTGTTGAAAGCCAACCGAAGCTACATTCTAAAATCTTACGAAAGATTCGAGAAGCCAATCACCATGAAAAACAACATGGCATTGGCCGAATTTAAGTATTCATTCTACGACTTTGTGAATGAATTGCTTATGGAAGCCCGCGAAACCAAAGAAGTTGAGCAGCGTCCGGTGCCATTTATCATGCAGCGTTATCCGGATTTATTCTGGAGAAAGTGCCTTTTTATCCTCGAATTTTGGGTAAAGGATACCAGCAAGATGTTTGAAAAAACCGATACCGCCATCGAAAAAATAGTAAACACGACCTTCGATTGGATTGGTCGCTCGCCAATAGATTCTTTACTTGATTTAGGTAAGTTTTTGTATCAAAATCGTAAATAAATGAACGAACAAAATAGTATCCCCACCTCGAAGGTAGCGAGAGCCACACAATTCGTAAAGGCAGGTGTGAAAGTAGGTGGGAACTACATAAAACATTATAGTAAAAAGATTATTGACCCATCGTTGAGCAAAGAAGAGCTACATGCCGCCAATGCCGCCGATGTTTACGAGACGCTGTCTGAACTAAAAGGAAGTGCCTTGAAAGTAGCACAGATGATGAGCATGGACAAAAACCTCTTGCCACGTGCCTACACCGACAAATTTGCGATGTCGCAGTATTCGGCACCGCCGCTTTCGGCACCGTTGGTTGTAAAATCTTTTAGAGGAAGTTTCGGCAAATCGCCTTCTGAACTTTACGATAGTTTTAATGTAAATGCTTCAAATGCTGCCTCAATTGGGCAAGTACATCAAGCCACCAAAAACGGTAAAAAATTAGCCGTCAAAATCCAGTATCCGGGGGTTGCCGATAGCATCAGCTCTGATTTACGAATGGCTCGCCCGATGGCGGTTCAGCTATTGAAGCTCAATGATTTGGAAATTGACCGATATTTTAAGGAGGTCGAAGAACGCCTCCTCGAAGAAGCCGATTATGAATTAGAGCTTCGCCGCTCGGTCGAGATTACGCAGGCCTGTTCGGATATTCCGCACTTGTTTTTTCCGAAATATTATCCCGAATTATCAAGCAAGAGAATCCTGACGATGGATTGGATTGATGGTCTGCATCTCAAAGAGTTTTTGGAGACAAATCCGAGCCAAGAGGTCAGAAATCAGATTGGACAAGCCCTTTGGGATTTTTATAGTTTTCAGATTCACGAACTCCGTCAGGTTCATGCCGACCCGCACCCCGGTAATTTCTTAATGACCCAAGACGGCCGCCTCGGAATCATAGATTTTGGCTGTATCAAAGTCATTCCCGATGATTTTTATGATAATTATTTCAAACTAATCAATGACGATACGCTACGAGATGAAGCCGAAACATGGCGGATTTTCCGTCATTTAGAATTTATCGTAAAAGAGGATTCGAGTGCCGAGCAACAGTTTTTCTATGAATTATTTGTCAAGATGATTCGGATGCTGGGACGCCCATTCCACGCCCATACTTTCGATTTCAGCGACCAGTCTTACGTAGATGAAGTCTATGCTTTTTTTGAAGAATTGACCAAAATTGATGCCCTCAAAAACTCAAAAGCGGCGAGAGGCTCGCAGCACGGGCTGTATATAAATCGTACCTATTTTGGGCTATACACGCTTCTGAGCGATTTACGAGCCAATATTACCACAACCAAACCCGAATGGCTTACACCCAAACGGCTTTTGGAACCCATCCAGTAAGTGTAAGACGAGAAACAATCTCGTCTTTTTTGTTTGTAGGGTTTTTCTCGTAATTTTCGGCCAAAAAATAATTTTAACCTTAATAGGTAGCCCCATGAAAAAAATTGCTCTTATACTATTAGTTTCTCAGATTGTTTTGTTTTCGTGCCGCACCGCAAAAGTTGGTAGCAAAAGCGAGACCGAAATAGTCTTTTTGCACCTCAATGATGTCTATGAGATTTCGCCACTCGAAGGCGGCAAAAAAGGCGGTATGGCTCGGGTAGCGACTGTCCGCAAAGAGTTGATTCAGCAAAACCCAAATGTAGTTACGGTGCTTTCGGGCGATTTCTTGAGTCCGTCGGTGTTGGGTACGCTCAAATACGAAGGTAAGACGATTCGTGGTCGTCAGATGGTAGATGTGATGAATACTGTCGGGGTAGATTGGGTTTGTTTGGGTAATCATGAGTTCGACATCAGCGAAGCCGATTTGCAGGAGCGAATCAACGAATCAAAATTCGATTGGATTAATACCAATGCTTGGCAAAACAAGGGTGGAAAACTCGAACCTTTCGGCAAAATCATAAACGGAGCTAAACAACCATTTGCCAAAACCAAAATCCTCGAATTTAAAGATAAACAAGGAAAAACCATCAAAGTTGGTTTATTCGGGATTCTTCTACCATCCAATAAAAAAGATTTTGTTTTCTACGATGATTTCTTTGAATCGGCAAAAAAGGCTTATGACGAACTAAAACCTCAGTGCGATTTTGTGGTGGCACTGACCCACATCGACAAAGCCGACGATGCCAAACTGGCGGCGATGTTGCCAGATTTGAAACTGATGATGGGCGGACACGACCACGATAACATGATTCAGAAAATTGGTGGTGTTACCCTCGCCAAAGCCGATGCCAACGCCAAAACGGTTTATATTCACCGATTGGTTTATAACTCCAAAACTAAAAGCGTTGAGGTAAAATCTGAACTGAAAGAAATCAACGATAAAATCGCCGATGAGCCTACCACGGCGGCGGTTGTGAAAAAATGGGAAGATATTGCCGACGAAAACTACCGTAAAATGGGTCTGGATAAAAACAACGTGATATATGTTGCCAAAGAGCCTTTGGATGGTCGTGAGAGTAGTATTCGTAATTTTCAGACCAATTTGGGTAATCTAATCGCCAAATCTACGGCGGTGTCGGTGCCTTCGGGCGTAGATTGTGCGGTTTTTAATGGTGGTTCGGTGCGTATTGATGACCAATTAGAAGGTGATATTACGGAGCTTGATATTTTGAGAGTTTTGCCTTTTGGCGGTAAGGTTTTGGGCGTTAAAATGAAAGGAAGACTGCTCGAACGTACCCTCGAAACAGGACTCAAAAACAAAGGTTCGGGCGGATATTTGCAGTGGGATAATATTAGATATGACGAAGCCTCAAAACAATGGTTTATTAATGGCAAATTGCTCGATGTGAATCAAGAATACAATGTTTCGACGAGCGATTTCTTGATGAGTGGAAAAGAGAAAGGATTAGACTTCTTGACTACCAAAAACCCAGATGTGGTGAGTGTTTATGAGCCAAAAGACAGCGATGTTGGTGGCGATATTCGCCGAGCGGTGATTGCGTTTTTGAAGAAGTAGCGGTTTTATTTTAAATTTGTCAAAAACAAATTGATTATGACAACTATCACATTAGAAATCGAAGATAGTAAACTCAAGTTTTTTAAAGACTTGATTAAAAATTTTTCTTTTGTAAAAATCAAAGACGAAGTATTAGATGAAGACTCAGA
>JALOLV010000109.1 GCA_025455785.1 Spirosomataceae bacterium
CTCGATGCTGCGGAAATTCCTCAATCAGTGTGGCTCTATCGGCCAATTCAAAATCGGCGAAGTCAAAAGCTGGTGCAACTGTACAACCTACCAACGAGTACCCATTTAGCTCGGATGGCTTGCTGCCAAACCAAACCCCTGCCGGTACAACTGCCTGAAAAACCTCTCCGTTGTCGGGGTTATTGCCCAGTTTGATTATTTGTATATTACCCTCAAAATCAATGTAATAGACGCTAAGCGGATTGCCCGCATAAAAATGCCACATTTCATCAGACTGGATTCGGTGAAAAGCCGAAAAATGATGCCCTTCGAGCAAAAAATAAATACCCGTTGCGTAGCTTCTGTCTCCACTAAATCTGTTTGGCAGAGCATCTTTCCCGATGGTTTCGGATGAGCGGTAGGTTTCAGCAAAATAGCCACCTTCGGGGTGGCTTTGCATATTGTATTTCTCGACCCAATATGAGGCTGGTTTCATTTTAACCTTTGGTTTATGGAATTAATCGAAGTTTTTGATTATCGATATTTGCAAAAATCTCAAAAACTCATCAAAGATATAGCGATAATTTTATTTTCATTAACATCAAATGCACAAGATTCAAAACTTGGCGGCCCCATGAGCATCGTTATATTTGAGAATCCAAAGGGTTCGGCTGGCATTTGTCCGTTAAAATCCATTTGTTTATTGGCATTTAAGTCTTGATATAAACTGATGGCGTATTTGCCTTCGAGCAATCCTTCAAATTTTAAGATAACATCGCCTTCTTTACTAACCTCTACCTCGGCATTTTTGATTCCGGGAGCATTCATAAAAGCGTTAGCGTCGTTGGTAATAGTTGCGTAGATTTTGCCGCTACGCTCTCTGATACCGTCTAATTTGACAGTAACATTATACTTATTTTGGGCAAATGTGATTGTGTTGATTAGTCCGAAAATGGTTGTGAATACGATAGATTTGATGATTGTTTTCATTGTTTTATTAAAGTTTAAAAATTTTGTTTTCGTTTTGTTGAGTCAAAGGTAGGGGATTAAAATAATGTAAGTCAAATCGGAGGGTTGATTGCCAAAAATTTGGGAAGAATGTCAAAAAAGTGGGCTAAATGACAGTTTTTGGGATGTTTGTCAAACCAGATTGGGCTGCAAAATCGGCAAATCATAACAAAAGATTGAAAAATTTACCGAACTTTGGGCGATTGAAAACATAGATTTTTGAATATAAAAGTTATGAATCGAAAAATCCGTTGGGGCATCATTGGGGCAGGGCGAATCGCCGAAAAATTTGCATCAGATTTAAAGGCTGTCGAGCAAGCCGTTTTGGTAGCTGTAGCCTCGACCTCGCTCGAACGGGCGACTGAGTTTGCCCAACGGCACAACGCCGAATTGGCCTATGGCTCTTACGAAGAAATATTCCAAACGCCCGATTTAGATATTGTCTATATTGCTACTCCGCATACTTCGCATTTCGATAATACAATTTTGTGTTTGCAGAATAAAGTTGCCGTTTTGTGCGAAAAACCTTTTGCGATGAATCTCAAACAAGTACAAAAGATGATTGAGATTGCCCGACAAAATGATACTTTTTTGATGGAAGCCATGTGGACTCGCTTTTTGCCAGCCATCAAAAAAACTTTTGAATTGATAGAAGAAGGTCGAATCGGGAAGATTCAGACCATCCAAGCCGACTTCGGTTTTCCGGCTCCATTTCTTCCCGAAAAACGCTTATTCAATCAAGATTTGGGCGGGGGTGCATTGCTCGACATTGGTATTTATCCAGCAGTTTTATCGTTGTTTTTCTTGGATTATCCTACCGAAATCCAAGCGGTTACATCAATAGGTGATACAAATGTGGATGAAACAACGAGTTTTGTATTCAAACATAAAAACGGAGCGACTTCGGCCTTAAACTGCACCATCGTGGCCAAAACCAATACCGAAGCCATCATCTACGGCGATAAGGGCAGTATTTATTTGCATTCAAGATTTATAGAAACCAAAAAAATCACGCTTAGAGAAGAAGGCAAAGAGCCAATAGATTTTGAGTTTAAGCGAGAAACCTTCGGGTATAATTACGAAGCCGAAGAAGCTACCCGCTGCCTACTCGAAGGCAAAAAAGAAAGTGATTTGTTTCCGCTTTCGATGAGTGTAAAGCTAATAAGTTTATTAGATGAAGTTCGGCAAAAGGCCGGAATCATTTATCCTAAATTTGATTAATATTTTATCCAAACCATGCCCGTGGCACACTGTGCGTGTCACGATTTCTGAAATAAGTTAAATCAAAACTCATTTATAAAATAAATTATCTGCTCAACTTCCAACTTTTTTATTCAAAACCGAATCATAGTAGAAAATTCCCGAAAATTGTAGGATTTCTATCGCCCTTTTCATGTATAAAGAACGAGAATTAGTCGAAGCATGTATCCGCCAAGAACGCAATGCTCAGCGACAGTTATACGAACTGTACGCGAGCAAGTTGCTTGTTACGGCCATGCGTTACATGAAAAACCGAGACGATGCCGAAGACGTTTTGCAGGATTCATTCATCAAAATATTTAAGCATCTCGATAGTTTTAGGTTCGATTGCCCACTCGATGCTTGGCTACGACGAATCGTGGTAAATACGGCACTCAAACAACTAAAAAAACAAGCCGAGTTTATGCAACAGATTGATAGTCAGTTGGTTGCCGATGAAGTAGAGCAAAGCGAACTGACGATTTCGGGGTTTCAGTTTGAGCAATTGATGGCCATGGTGGCGAGTCTGCCCGATGGTTGCCGAACAGTTTTTAACCTGTACGCCATCGAAGGATACCAACACAACGAAATCGCCGAGTTGCTCGGGATTTCGGAAGGTACATCCAAGTCGCAGTATTCGAGGGCAAAATCGTTGTTGCAGGCCAAAATATTGAAAGAAAAGTTACCGCTGATTAAGTGATTTTAAAATGATTTCGCTGAAAAGCTGATAGATAATATAATGATAAATCAAGAACAAAATAATTTTGAAGAACAATGGAAACAGGCGTTTGAGTCTGCTTCGATGCCGCCTTCGGATAAACTCTGGGCGAATATCGAAGCCGAACTCGACAAAGACAAACGCCGTCGTCCGGTTTTCTTCATTCTTCGTCCATCATATTTGATGGGTGGAGTAGCCGCTCTTTTGCTGATGCTTTGGGGTGGAATCAGCATTATGAATAACATCGGCCAAGATTCAAAACAACAATCGGGCGTAGCGGTTGTTCAACCTAAAAATACAGAGAGTAAACCGGCCGAAACTACTGCTACTAATGCAGAGACCACTGCCGCCAAACAAGATAATTTGGCTACAAACGAGCCAAAACAAACAAACATATTTCAATCACAATCATCAGACACATACCTAACCAATAATAAATCAAATTCTGCTTTGGCAGTAGTATCTAAAAACAAATCAGAAATAAGCAAAACTGGCTCTTTGGGAGAGGTCGTGGAGTTTAAGAATGAGCCAGTTATTGCCCAAAACCTAACACCCGAAAACCAAATCGAGCGTAATATAATAAACGCAAGCCAATTAGAAGGCAAAGGTTTTATGGAGTATCGTGGGCGTTTTTTACCACGCAACCGCCTGCAATATGAAATTATTGAAACCGAAGAAACAACAATAGCCTCAAACAACTCTAAGTTTTGGTTAGGGGTACAGTCGGGGGTTTCACCGTTCAATCCAAACGTAAATCTAAATACTGTGAATGCCTCGGCACTTTCGCAGGCCGAAATATTTGCCAATAGCAACAAAGCACAAATAAACAGTACGCCATCGGGTTCACAAGGTTTAGAGAGCTTCCAGTCTTACGGTAGTCCACAAAATCAGATTCGCTCGGGCTTGGCTACCAATTTCGGCTTTGCAACTGGCTATGACCTAAACAAAAAATGGAGTGTTGAGAGTGGGTTGCGGTATATGTCGGGCAATTCGAGCCTATTGAGTAATACATACTCAATCAATGAATTTACGGGGCAGGTCAATACTTATCTGGCCGATGTGGTATCAAACAGGAGTTCGGCTAATACTGTAATTGCCGACATCGAAAACTTTAATAATCGCTATCAGTACCTGATGTTGCCAGTACAAGCTGCTTATAAGATACCCGTTAGTCGCAATATTGACTTGAGCGTTTTGGGTGGATTCTCAACCGATTTATTCTTGCAGCACAACATCTCAACCCGTGGCGGTTTGGTAGCAAAATCTACAATTAGCCAAGGCAATACAGCCTACCGTTCGCTCAATTTAAGTGGGCTTGGGGGCGTAAGAGCCAATTATTTATTCAATAAACACTGGCAAGCAAATATTGGTATGAATTACCAGCATTCGTTGCTTTCGGGAATGAAATCGACCAGTAACCTCAATATGCAGATACGACTCGTTGGCTTGCAATACGGCCTCAATTATAGATTTTAGTACAAATATTTAGTCGATTTATCTCTTTGTCCGAAGACGCACGTACATCGTCCGTTTTCGGACATTTTTTATTTTTACAAATCACACAACTCATTGATAATAAACCATTTATCTAATTGGCATAAACTTTGGCATATTTACAGAAAATAAAAAACTTTTCATTTACCGAATGATTTCATTACGCAACATATCAAAATACTACCCAGCCGGTTTTGGCAAAACGTATGTATTACGCAATATCAGCCTTGATATTGCACAAGGCGAATTCGTCTCTATCATGGGGCCTTCGGGTTCGGGCAAATCTACACTTTTACATATTTTGGGATTATTGGAGGAGGCTTCTGAAGGCGAATACCTATTTGGCGAAACACCAGTTCAGAAATTATCTGAGAAAAAACGTACTGAATTACACCGCGGACACATCGGATTTGTGTTTCAGGCCTATCATTTAATTGATGAACTGACAGTATATGAAAACATCGAAACACCATTGCTTTACAAAGGCTTGAGCGGCTCCGAACGCAAAAGCAAAGTGGCCGATACACTCGATAGATTCAATATTGTTGGTAAAAAAGATTTATTCCCGACCCAACTCTCGGGCGGCCAGCAACAGTTGGTGGGTATCGCACGAGCGGTTGTTGCAGAGCCAAAAGTGATTTTTGCCGATGAGCCAACGGGCAATTTGCACTCTGAGCAAGCCAAGCAGATTATGGAGTTATTCCGTAAGCTAAATCAAGAAGATGGCGTAACGATTGTGCAAGTAACCCACTCCGAAGAAAATGCTAAGTTTGGTAATCGAATCATCAACCTTAAAGACGGTTGGCTCGATTAAGTACAGAAAACAACAATTGATAACATTATACACATTTGTAAATAATTTAGTTTAGGGAAACATCAAGGCATACTCATTTTGCAGTATGCCTTCTTTTCAAAAAATCCTGATTCACAAATGACTTACCTCGATTAACTAATTTAAAAATGAGAAACTACTTCAAATATATCTTGTTTATCTCGGCGATTTCGGCAAATGCTCAAATCAAAATGACGCTTAAAGAGTGTGCCGATATTGCCGTAAAGAATAACCTGACTATCAGAGAAGCCCAATTAAATGCCGAAAACGCCAATGTGTTGTACGGACAAGCTAAATCACAGGCGTTTCCGCAAACACAGCTTTTCATTGACCAAGGCTTGCGGGCCGGTCGAAGCATCAACCGTTTTGATAACACTTTTATCAACGAGGTTTACAACACCAACGGTATCTATTTGCAATCGCAAGTGGCGGTTTTTAATTCGTTTCAAATCAAAAATCAGGCTCGTCAGAATGAGTTGTTGTACCAGTCGAGTTTGAAAGGAATCGACGCCGCACGTAACAGATTGATGGTTAGTTTGATACAGGCTTACATTCAGGTTTTGGCGGCACAAGAGCTGCTGGATGTTGCCCAAAAACAAGTAGAAACCTCAAAACAACAAGTAGAGCGTGTAGGCAAACAAATAGAAGCAGGTACGGTGGGTAATACGACTTTGTTTGACATAAAATCTCAATTGGCCAACGACGAATTTGCTTTTGTTACGGCCAAAAACAACCTTCAATTGGCACGATTGACCCTATTTCAGCAAATGAATCAATCGCCCAACCGAAGTATAACTTTTGAGCCAATCAAAGATGAGATAAACCTATATAGCATTGATTTTCAGGAGGTTGACAGGATTTTTGAAGAAGCCGTAACGCTATTTCCTGATATTAAATCAAACGAAATCCGAATCCAGAGTTTTGATAATGGAATCAAAGCAGCCAAAGCCAATGCCTTACCGAGTTTGAGCTTGAGTGGGTCGTTTCAGGCATTTTATGCTTCGTCAAATCCTGAATTGAATTACATCAAACAATTAGACGCAACCCGCAACGGCTCTTTGAATTTGACACTGACTGTGCCGATTTTGGGTAATTTGCAGAATAAATACCGTGTAAATGCCGTAAGGATTCAGAAGCAATTGGCCGAAAACCAACTCAATACCACTCGTTTGCAGCTTCGCCAGTCTATTGAGCAATCGTTCCAGACATTCACGGCGGCATCGGAGCGTTATAAAATTGCAACCGAGCAAGTAGAGATTCTGAATCAGAACGTAGCCGCGATAGAGAGTCGTATCAGTGCCGGAGTAATAATGAGCAATTCGGCCGATTACATCTTGGCTCGCAACAACCAAGCCCGTGCGATGTCGAATCTGGTACAAGCCAAATACGAATACATTTTACAGAAAAAAGCCCTTGATTTTTATAGAAGCGGAGAGTGGAGGCTTTAAGAGTTCAAAAGTTTCAAAATCTACGATGCCATTTTACTTTGAAACTTTTGAACTTTGAAGCCAAAAACTACTTATACTGCTCAATAATCCTGTGTAAAGCCTTTTGAGTTTCGAGATTTGAGAAAAATTCATAAATCTGCGTATGAGCATCGTAATTAATCGTCAGAGCTGTTTGTAGGTACTCATACGCTTCGTTGTAATTCCCTCCATATATCAAATAAACCGCCGCCCGGTAATACAAGTCGGCCTCGTCGGGGAGCTCTTCGGTTGCATCATAAACAATCTCGAAGGCCTTATCAAATTCACCTTGTTCAAAATGCAAAAGCGAATAATTGAGCCACGCATCGACATTCAGCGGGTCGAGTTCGATTGCCTGACTATAAGCCTCAATTCCCGAAAGGATATTACCCATTTTGGTCTCGGTATCGGCCAAAAGTTGCCAATACTCAGCATTGGCATCGTTTATCTTGATTGCTTTTTTTGTAAAATGGATTGATTCGTACCAGCGTTCTTGTTCATAAAGCACCGAACCCATTCCGTACCAAGCCTCATCCCATTGGTCATCTATTTTGGTAGCTTCTTTGTATTTTTCGTAGGCTTCGGCCAGTTCTCCGAGCTTTTCGTGGGCCGCTCCGAGGTGTGTCAAAACCTCCGAACTCACCGGCTCGTATCTCAAAACTCTCTGGTAGGCTTCTTTGGCATCTCGATAATTCTCCATATTCATGTGAGTATGAGCCAAATTAAACCAACCCGAAGCAAAATCTTCTTTTATCGTAACAGAATAATCGTAAGCGTAGGCGGCGTCGCTGCTTTTATTGAGACGACTGTAAATCATCCCCAAAGCAAACCACGAAAAATACGAAAACGGGTCTCCGTCAATAAATTTCTGGAAGTATTTAATCCCTTTTTCTAATTTATTGATTTGCTCAAGGCAAAAAACCATCTCGTAGTAGGCCGCTTCGTTGTTGATATTATGCCTGATTGAGAGATTATAATAATGAGCCGCGTCTTCAAACTTCTGCCAATTTTGGTAGGTTTGGGCCATCTGAAAGTAGATATTCTCTTTCTCATCCGACACAAGCATTGCTTCATTAAAAAGCTCAATAGCTTGCTCGTATTCGCCCATCAGGTTGTGAATAACCCCACGCATAAACGTTATCTCAGGGTCGGATGGATTAAATGTCGAAGCCGTATCTAAAACCTCTATCGCATCGTTAAACTTCTCGGTATTGATGTAGAGTTGGGCTTTATTGAGTAGTAATTCGAGCGAGTAGGGATAATTCATTAATCCTATTCGACAAACCCTCATTGCCATCTCCCATTTACCTTTGAGCAGATAGTATTCTGATAGTTGTTCGTAGGTTTCTTCATCGAAGAAAACCGCCTCCTTTGTTCTTAGCATTTCTTCGAAACGCTGTACAGTAGCTTCAACTTCGGCACCGTTGAAGTCTTCAGACCTGTCGCTGAAATCTTGTTGCATGTAAGGCTGTTTTCCAAAAATTATTGATAACTAATAATCACGACACTTAAATCACGGGTAATGATTATAATTTATTTCACTCAAATCAATACTAATTTACAATTATTAATGTAATTGTCAAGGATATTGGCAAAATAAAATTGGGTAATCCGATGATTATTCTCAATCATTGGCGATACTTTCACAAACTCGTCGGATTGTCGAATCTAAACTATTAAACTCAAATCCGAGGGTTTTTCGTATCTTATCGTTTTTATAAGCAAAAACCGTGCGAGAACTCCGGGCTGTTTCTTTTGTTATGAGAGGGGCGTTTCCAGTAAAAAATGAACGGATATGCTCGATTCTCCAAATTATTTCGGCCATGAGGGGCGTTACCAAATATTTGGTACGTGGTTTGTTCATTGCATCCGCTATTTTATCAAACACTTCTTTGTAGGTAGTTGTTCCGCCATTTAAGATAAATCGTTCACCTTTGATATCTGAGACCGTCAACTGATAGACTGCCTCCGCAACATCTTTGACATCAACGTAGTTGAGCGAGCCGAGTGTATAAAATCTGTTTTTGTTGTGAATATACCTAAACAACTGTGTGCTGCTACGATTCCAGTCGCCTTCGCCCAAAACCACCGACGGATTCACCACCACTACGTTTAGGCCTTCGGCTTCGCCTCGCCAGACCTCGCATTCGGCAAGGTATTTTGTTTTGGCGTAGTACGAATTCATCGGCGATTCTTCCCATTTTTGGTTCTCATTGATTTCGATTTGCGTTTCGGCTTTCTGGATATTCGAGGGTTTTCCTAAGGCTGCCACCGAGCTTATAAAGCAGAGTTTTTTTACTTGTGGGCTATTAATACACACATTTACGAGATTGGC
>JALOLV010000003.1 GCA_025455785.1 Spirosomataceae bacterium
AATAATGATGAGCCAAATAGAGTATCTGATTGCTTTTGTGGTAGTACGTCAAAATATCGAAAATGTCATCGAGAAGCTTTTCGGAAATTAAAAGACTTGAATAATGTTGCCTTATCTGAAAGCCTGAAAAACATCATTTTTTCAAGATACTTTTACAAATCAAACCCAACAAGTGCTGTCCAATATAGAAGGTTCTTTGACCCAAATGATACCTGTCAAACCTTTGTAAATTAAGAGAAAATTTATGAATCAAGTAAATAAAGAATTTAAAATACTCAGTATAGATGGAGGCGGGATTAGAGGTATTATACCCTCAAAATTCCTAAGTAATCTTGAAGCTCATGTTTCAAAAGAAAAGGGTGAGGAAGTCAAACTCAATGAATATTTTGATTTAATCTGTGGAACTTCTACTGGTGGGATAATCGCCATTGGATTAGGATTAGGCATGAAAGCAAATGAAATTCATGAACTATATGAAAAAAATGCTACCAAGATATTCGGTTCGCCAATAAAAAAATGGTATTTGACAGGAAAACAAATTTTTCGAGCAAAACATAAAAGAGATAATTTGAGTAACCTTTTAAAAGAAATATTTTCAAAATATTCGGATGATTCAGATACTCGATTAGGACATTCCAAAACAAGGCTTTGTATTCCTACATTTAATGCTGGTGAAGATAAAACAGTTGTACTAAAAACATCGCATCATACTGGGCTCTTCAAAGATTACCAAATACCTGCTTAT
Organism: Spirosomataceae bacterium; assembly: GCA_025455785.1. Taxonomy (GTDB): domain Bacteria; phylum Bacteroidota; class Bacteroidia; order Cytophagales; family Spirosomataceae; genus JALOLV01. The sequence goes on from JALOLV010000003.1 coordinate 746, forward strand.
CAAGTAGCATTAGCAACAAGTGCTGCTCCAATATACTTCAAGCCATTTACAATAAATTATAAGACAAAGAACGACAGTAATACAGAAGTTACTATACCAAATATGTTAGATGGAGGTGTCTTTGCTAATAATCCGACCTTAATTGGTCTATCTGAAGCTTTAGCATTAGGATATAAGTTTGAAGATATCAAAATTCTGTCTATTGGAACTGGCTTATGCAAGTTGACACGTAATACAAAAAAAGTGCCGAATGAAGGAATATTTAGCTGGTTAAGCCTAACTAAAAAATTACCATTAATTCAAAAAATGATGCGAAGTCAATCAGAGATTATTGAAAATGTCATGAAGTTTATTGTTGACGGTATTCATAATGATAAAGACGAGAGAATTTTTTATCAAAGGTTACAGACATACTTTATTGATGAAGATATAGAATTGGATGACACTTCGCCCTCAAAAATAAAAATTTTGAATGATAAAGGTAATAATATGTTTCATGATTCTGATAAAAGATTATTGGAAACTTTTTTTAAAAATAAAGTAGAACAATATAAACCATATCATCAAGTTTAATTCCACTTACTATGGCTAATCTACATAAAATATTTATTGGATTTAATGAAAAATTGGAGCTTACACCAACAAAACTAAGCTACCTTAAAACATCTGAGCAAAACATAAAGAAATATATCAAACAACATTTCAATGAAAAACACCCAGAACTTACGTTCAACTTAGTAAGGCAAGGTTCTTATTCGTTAGGCACGATGATAAGAACCTGCAATGATTATTGTGATGTTGATTTTGGTTTAAGGTTCTTTCCATTTCCCAAAAAGCTACAACCAGTTACTTTACAAAAATATGTAGCAGAAGCTCTTTACTATGTCAAAAGTAATACACCTATACACAAAAAGAAATGTATTAGGTTGAATTACAGAGGGAACTATCATATTGACGTTACATTATATGGATTAGAAAATTTTAGTGGCTCTCCCAAATTAGCGACAAAAGATGGTTGGGAAGACAGCGACCCATCAAAATTTAAAAAATGGTTCGAGGATTCTGGTGGAAAAAATCTATCTCAAATGAAACGAGTCGTCAAATATCTAAAAGCATGGTCAGATTATAAGGGTAAAGGTATATTGAAGGGTGTTGTTATCACCGTTTTAGTAGGTCAGCATTTTGTTCCTGACAAGAGAGATGATATATCACTGAAACAAACAACTATTCAAATTCTTAATCATTTGCGAGGTAATTGGAGCTGTGAAATGCCAGTTAGTCCTTTTGATGATTTGATTGAAAAAATGTCTCAAACAAGTTCTGTTGAATTAGAATCAAGATTGAATAGTTTAATTCATGATGCTGAAATTGCAATAGCTAAAAATACCAATGAAGAGAAAGCTATATATTTATGGAAAAAGCATTTAGGTAAATATTTTTAAATTTGATAGTATTTTTTCAATTACTTCACTGTCCAAATAAACGTCCGTTTAATTAGACAATTCAATACAAATAAAAATTTTGCTTTCAAGATATGGAACAGTCCATTAAAAGTATATTTATGTTGTATATTATTCAAAGTATAATTATCTTTAAATTTAATTGTCTAAACATATACAATTATAATAAAAATGAAGATTGGCTACGCAAGGGTTAGTACCAAAGACCAAGTTTTGGATTTACAACTCGACGCTCTCAATAAAGATGGTTGTGAAATGATTTTTAAAGAAACGGCATCTGGTGTAAAGACCGATAGACCCGAATTACAAAAATTACTGAACCATCTTCGTAAAGGAGATATTGTTGTAGTTTATAAACTTGACCGTTTGGGGCGTTCGTTGAAGCACTTGCTCGAAGTCGTTGCTGAATTAAATTCAAAAGACGTTGGAATCAGGAGTATCAATCCACACCTCAAGGAAGATTATTTTTTAATATCTCTGCTTCGTTTGCTGAATTTGAAAGAGACTTAATTCGTGAACGAACAAAATCTGGCTTAGAAGCAGCAAGAGCCAGAGGGAGAAAAGGCGGTCGCCGTCAAGGCATGACCAAAGAGGCAGAACAAAAGGCTATTCTTGCCGAAACCTATTATAAAGAAGGCAAAATGGGTGTCAATCAAATTGCAAAAGAAATAGACGTTTCTAAAATGACACTTTATAAGTATTTAAGATATAGAGGTGTGAAAATTAGTGAGTATAATAAATCTAATGATATAAAATGATGAATCTGCTAATAATTTGGAAATAATATTGCTTGCTAATGTTATCCTATATTGGTATAATTGTATTATCTTTTTATGTAAAAATAGAATTCAATGACAGAGCAGTTAGCAGACACAAAATATTATGAAGAATTATTAAAAATGCCAATTCCTGGCTCTATTGAAGATGATGAAAGACTTCAAAAACAGCTTGACGGTTATGAAATCATTAAAGGATTCTGCTCTAAGGTTTATAAAGGACATCAAATAAATATTAATATTACGTCCAACAATAATATTCATTTGCGGATGAATGTTCCTCTTGATACAAGGAAATTTAATAAAAAATATGAGCCGATTACCCTTGATTTTAACAATTTAGAATCTTTTGTTTTTTTACTTGAAGCGTTAAAACATGCAGTGAGTGAGTTTAACATTAATACTCAGGAAGTTGTCAATAGTATTACTGGTGGGAGAGAAGAAAAAAACATTTTATATGATAATAAAATAATCTCTGATGTAACTTACTGATTAAATTAAATCAAAATATTATATTTCTCATGCTACTTGCCATCCTTCTACCATTTTTATCTTTTATCTTTCGGGGTAAATTAATTTCTGGAATCGTCTGTCTAATTCTTCAATTTACTCTTATTGGTTGGTTTCCTGCTGCCATTTGGGCAGTAATGTCTTTAAACAATGAGCGAGCCGAAAAAAGAACTGAGAAACTGATTAGAGCAATTAACAAAAATAAATAAATGCTACATAAACCTCTTCAACAAATCACATACCATGATTTAGAAGATTTTATCCATAATCAAAAAATAGGGGAGGGTCATAATTTAGATTTTAAAGGCGAACCTAAAAATATTGATGAATTTGCTAATAAACTTCTAAAGGTCTTCTCATCGTTTGCCAACAGTGGCGGTGGGCATATTATTATTGGAGTTGAAGAAATTGATAAACTCAATAAGGGTTTTGAAATTAAAGGTATTAATCCAATTGTCAACTCTAAAAACGTTATAGAATGGATAAATCAGATGATTAATGGCAATATTGAACCTAAAATTTTCTTTTATGACCCTCATACAATATCTATACCAGATAGTGATAGAATTGTAGTGGTTTACAGGATTCCCGAAAGCCACAAAAAGCCACATTTTAATAATCGAGATTGTAAATATTATATCCGGCAGAATGATAGTTCCGAACCAGCCAAACACCATACAATTAGGGATATGTTTGAATTTTCGAGAAGAAGAAACGAAGACTTAAATCACTTTTTAGAGTCCAGAAAACTCCTGAAACCCGAATCCGACGATTTCGCCCTCACCAAATTGAGTAATAGTTTAAATTCTGAGGTGTTTACAAAAGAATTTATTGTTCCTAAACCAGTGTTAGTAATATCTTTTATTCCAGCCTACTTAAATCAGGAAAATAGAAAAATACAAAATCAGAATTTTAGAAATTGGATAGAGATTAATTCTAAAGGACATAACCCAAACCCAAATATTTCGCTCTTCTCAACAACTAAGACAGAATATCATTTAGAAGGAATAACTTTAAAAAATTATCGAGAAGCATCTTTCAGCGATTTTTTAATAAACGGTTATTTTGAGGTTGGTCTTTGTGATTCTTTATTTTGGTCTTTTGAAGACAAATGGAAAAAGCAACCTGTATTTTGCTTACATATCACTTTTACGATAGGTTATTTGATGAGTTTACTTCATTTTTCTAAAAAATATTATGAATATTTTGGATACGATGAAGAAATACTATTGCAGTTAAGTTTTAGGAGCGTTCTTAATTTCCATATCGAAGGATTCAATCAGACACAAGGAAGAAGAGAGTGGAGGGATTACATAAATATTCCTAAAAATAAAAATAATAATAATTTCAAAATCATAGATAGCTTTGTACCCAGTTCTTTAACCGATGATTCAATAACAAATATCTGTCAAGAAATTTCAGCAAAAATACTTTTGGCTTTTGGAATAAATGACCCTACCGTTTGTTTCATCAATGATAATATTGATAAAAACGTCTATTCAGGTATCAGACATCTTTAATTCTGAAAATTATATAAACCACTACGAATAATATATAACAATCCATTGTAATAAAATTCGGATATTTGTGAATCATTTAATACGAAATGAAGAAAAGACTTTCACAAATCGTTTGTTTATTTATGGCATTCCAAGTGCTTTTTGCAAGCATGGGGTTTACTGTAATTGAACATTTGTGTAAAGTAAGAGGGAAACAAACTTTTGTAGTATCTGCACCTAAATGTTGTTCTGAAAGAAAAGATTTACCAATATCTACTAAGAAGCAACACCTCAAAAAGACTAAATGCTGCCAAGAACATACTTCTGTTTACAAAATTAGTACAGAATCGCCCAACGGTAATTCTGTTGAATTCCAAAATCCAGTTCTTTCTTGGAGAGATTCAATAAAAGTTACATTTCCATTCGAAGGATGGGAAAGTGAACCAGTATCTTTTGGTATTTCGCATTTCTACGATACTGCCCCCCCTTTAGCAGGAAGAAGTCTGCTCATACATATTCAAACTTTCTTGATTTGATTTTTTTGATTATTCATTCTCAGACCAAGTTTCTACTTGGGTGAACTTGTTATTCTCAATCAAAATCAAATCTTTATGTTATTCTATTTTAGAAATCTTATTTTAGGATTCTTTATCCTATGTTCTTACAGTACATTTTCTCAAACCTTAAATGGTATTGTTTTAGAAAAGAAAGCCGATGGCAAAACTGAACCAATTATTGGAGCGGTACTTCGTTGGCAAAATGCAAAAAATGGTACTTCCGCCGATATAGATGGTAAATTTTCAATTCTTAAATCTCCTCAGAATCATCAACTTATTATAAGTTCTATTGGTTTTAAGACCGATACCCTCATGGTTCATTCGAGTGATTTCCTCACGATATACTTACAAACCGAATCATCAACTCTTCAAGAAGTAGTTGTCAGAAGTGAAGCTACAGTAATTGATAGGTTAAGCCCTATACAAACGGAAATAATTACAACAAAAGCTCTTGCTAAAGCAGCTTGCTGTAATCTATCCGAAAGTTTTGAAACAAATGCCAGTGTTTCTGTAAGTTATGCAGATGCTGTTACTGGTTCTAAACAAATTCAGCTATTAGGTCTAAGTGGTAACTATGTTCAGACGAACTCTGAAAATATCCCAAATATCAGAGGTTTAAACACAACTTTTGGTTTAAACTATGTTCCCGGAACTTGGATTAGTTCAATTGATGTGGGCAAGGGTGCGGGTTCGGTCGTCAATGGATATGAATCCATGACGGGTCAAATCAATATAGAATTACAAAAGCCTGATTTGGCTGAAAAACTATACCTTAATACTTATGTCAATTCATTTGGGCGTGGAGAAATAAATCTCAATTTAGCTAAAAAGCTCAATAAAAAATGGTCAGTAGGTTTACTCAGTCATGCTTCTACATTACAAAACAGAATTGACAAGAATGGTGATGGTTTTTTGGATATTCCTCTTTATAATCAATACAATGCAATAAATCGCTGGAAGTATGCAACGGATAAGTATATGGTACAATTCGGTATCAAAGGATTATATGAAGACCGTTTGGGTGGACAAAGTGGTTTTAGACCAGAGCAAAGAGGTTCTTCATTAACCTACGGTTTCGGTAGTCAAACCAAACGCATCGAGTTTTTTAGTAAAACGGCTAAATTATACCAAAGTAAACCGTATAAAGGTTTAGGTTTAATTGTAAATGGGACTGTGCATGATAACCAATCCTTTTTTGGGCTTCGTAGCTATTCTGGTTTACAAAAGACATTTTATGCAAACCTCATTTACCAAAATATTTTCGGAAACACTAATCATCAATACAAAACGGGGTTAAGTTACCTGCTCGATGACTATAACGAAACTCTTTCGGGTATTGCTCCACGAATTCGTCAAGAATCAATACCAGGAGCATTCTTTGAATATACCTATACTTTGCCCGAAAAACTAACCGTTGTGGCAGGTGGTAGAGTGGATTTTCACAACTTGTACGGCACCAGATTTACCCCAAGAATTCACGCAAAATATGACATTAGTAAAGATGTTCATTTGCGAGCAAGTGCTGGAAAAGGTTGGAGAGTAGCTAATCCATTAGCTGAAAATTACGGATTATTAGTCAGTTCCCGATTTGTTGAATTTGAGAACCAATTAAGACCAGAAGAATCTTGGAATTTTGGTATGAGTCTGAGTAATGAATTTCATTTATTTGGAAATAAAGCGTCCTTTATCATTGATGCTTATCGAACCAACTTCCAAAATCAAGTGATTGTAGACATGGAAACCGCAGGATTGCTACGCTTCTACAATTTACAGGGCCGTTCTTTTTCAAATAGCTTTCAAGCAGAGTTAAATTATATTCCTGCAAAAAGATTTGACATTAAGGTAGCTTATCGACTTTTTGACGTTAAAAACGACTTCATTCAAGCTGACGGTAGTCTAAAATTACAAACTAAACAATTCTTGAACCGAGATAGATTTTTATTCAATATTGGATATGCTTTGCCTTATGATAAATGGAAATTTGATTTAACATGGCAATGGAATGGAGCAAGAAGAATCCCTACAATGCCACAACATATTGAGGATTACACAGTGTTGCCTACTTCTGCACCTGCTTACTCAAATATCAATGCCCAACTGACTCGTAGTTTCTTAAAATGGGATATGTATATAGGTGGCGAAAACCTAAATAATTTTACCCAAAGAAACCCAATTTTTGCGTCAGATGACCCATTTGGAAGGCATTTTGATGCTGGGATGGCATGGGGACCAGTCATAGGAAGAATGATATATGCAGGTATGAGATTCAAACTAAAATAAATCGGAAATATCATGATTTTATATATTAAAAATATGGTATGCGACCGATGTAAAATGGTGGTGGCAGACCTTTTCAAAAAGAATAATATTTTAACAACAAAAATTGATTTAGGAGTGGTTGAAACCAACACTAACTTGGAAGAAAGTCAACTCTTAGCAATTTCAAAAGATTTGAAATCGTATGGATTTGAAGTATTAGATGATAAACGCAAACAAATAGTTCATATCATCAAAACATCCATTATTGAGTTAGTACAAGTACAACCCGAACAGTTACAAAGAATAAATCCATCTGCCTACATTGCTGAAAAGTTAGGGAGGGATTATAAGTATCTGACTACCCTTTTTTCAGAAGTTGAAGGAACAACCATTGAGCAATTTTTGATAAATCAAAAGATTGAAAAAGTTAAAGAACTTTTGGTTTATGACGAATATTCCTTGAGTCAGATAGCAGACTTACTGTATTATAGCAGTGTACAACACCTTTCGATGCAATTTAAGAAAGTAACAGGATTAACACCAAGTCATTTTAAACAATTAAAGGAGAACAAACGGACATCAATTAATCAAATTTAAGTAATGAAAAAAATTCTTATATCAAGTTTATTTTTAAGTCTCGGTTCATGTATGAACATGAACACGGTACAACCCGAATTGAACATTAACTACCCAGCAGCTTATGTAGTAAATGGAGAAAGCAGTACGTTGTCTGTCATCAATTTAAATACGAATGAGGTAACCAGCACTATTCAATTAACTGATGGAACAGGTACACCAATGGCAGGAATGAATATGGGGAAATCATTAGCATATCCACACCATATTTATCTCAATCCAAGTAAAACCGAACTTTCAATTGCCGCTCCTGGGATGGATTTAAGTGCAGGCCATTCCATAAATACTATGGGAATGGTTGGTAAAGTTGCCGTGTTGAATGCAACAAAAGGGGTGAATATTAAAGTTTTTGATTCTATAGGGATGAATCATAATGCAATTTACTCACCAGATGGTAAGGAAATTTGGACTTCTCAAATGGACGTTAATGGAAAAGTTTTGGTCTATGATGCAAATAGTTACGCCTTAAAAAACACCATTTCGGTAGGAAAAGAACCAGCCGAAATTACCTTTTCGATGGACGGAACTGTGGCTTTTGTAGCCAATGGAGAAGATAATACAGTTTCGGCAATTAATCCAACAAGCAAAGCCATTTTAGCAACAATTCCAGTCGGAAAAAATCCAGTTGGAGCATGGGTAGGTGCAGATGGGCGTATGTATGTTGATAACGAAGATGGACAGACGGTTTCAATCATTGATGTAAAAACATTAAAAGTTGTAGAAACTGTTGTTCTTGGATTCATGCCGGGCTTTGTAGCATACAATGCTGATATGAAAGAAATGTGGGTTACAGACCCCAATGCAGGTAAAGTGCATTGGTGGACAAAAGATGTCTCAGGTAAAATGGTTCATAGTGGAGCTTTTTCAACAGCGGCAGGGACACATGCCATTGCATTCAAAGAAATGTCAGCATACATAACAAATCAAGAAGCTGCCAGTGTTTCAGTGGTTGATGTTATGCAACATAAGGTAGTCAAAAATATTTCGGTGGGTAAAAAACCAAATGGAATTGTCATTAAACTTTAACCTATTATCTAAATTAAACAACAAAATCAGATGAAGAACAAAAAAATTAATAGACGTATTTTTTTTCAAAGGTTGGGAGTCGGGGTCGGCTCAACCTATTTGCTTCAAAACTGTATGAGTAATATGAATCATGGAACAAGTGACCCCGTTCCAGTGGCAAGTGATGCTACTTTTAAAAATATCCTAAAAATACCTGAAACACTCTCTAACCCTACAACATTTATTGCTCAATCTGTTCAAGATACAATCATGGACGGCAAAACTGTAAAATATTTAGGCTACAGAAATGGGCTTTTAGGTCCGACAATAAGGATGCAAAAAGGTTCTACTTTCAATGCTAAATTAACTAATCAATTAGCTGAACATACCAATATCCATTGGCATGGTTTGGTTATTCCAGCCGATATGGATGGACATCCTGACCAAATGGTTATGGCAAATGAGTCATTCAATTACCGATTTACACTCAACCAACAAGCTGGTACGAATTGGTATCATCCTCATGTACATGGTACAACTGCAAAGCAAGTAACACAGGGTTTATCTGGTTTGTTTATTGTAGAAACTCCCGAAGAAAAAGCTCTAAATTTGCCAAGTGGTACTTTTGAAATTCCATTGGTAATTCAAGACAAACGGTTCAACACCGATGGAACAATTAAGTATAGCCCAACCATGATGGAGGTTATGAGTGGGTATCTGGGAGATAATATTTTAGTAAACGGTACAGCATCACCCTATCTCAATGTATCAACTCGATTTTATCGTTTCAGAATACTAAATGGCTCAACCGCTCGCATCTATAATTTAGCTCTCAGTAACGGTGCTGAATTTTATATCATTGGCTCGGATGGTGGAATCTTGGAAAAACCAGAAACGGTAAAAGAAACTTTGTTAGGCTCAGGTGAACGATTAGATATACTAATTGATTTCTCTAATATTGCTATCAATACTGAAGTCTTTTTGGAAAGTAAAACGTTCTCAGGAATGGGTACAGCACAAGGTACTCAGGCATTCAAGATTTTGAAATTTATTGTGAATAAGCAAGAATCTAATACTTTCAAGTTACCTGCATCTCTTATTCCACTCCCAAATCTGTCGGGTTCAAACAAAAAACGGAGCTTTAGTTTAACCATGACTATGAATATGTCAGGCGGAATGCACCGAATCAACAATAAAGTGTTCAGTAGTCAACGTATAGATGAAACCGTCAATTTAGGCTCAACCGAAACATGGGAGTTTGATAATTCGACAGGCGACGAACCGCACCCAATGCACATTCATGGCGTACAGTTCCAAGTATTGAGCCGTATTGGTGGGAGAAATACTTTGTTTCCACACGAAAAAGGTTGGAAAGATACTGTTTTGGTAGCTCCAAAAGAAAAAGTACAAGTAATAATGAAATTTGAACAAAAAGGAAAATTCGTATTTCATTGCCATAATCTCGAACATGAGGATGATGGTATGATGCTCAATTTTGAAGTAAAATAATTGTTAAACTAAATAATCAAAAACCAATGAAATCAACTATTTTTTCAGTAATCGCAATCTTATTTATTTCAGTTTTTAGTGTAGCTTTTAAGGTTACACCCCCTGCAAAGGTTAAGATTAAAACTTCTGCCATCTGTGAAATGTGTAAAGAACGCATAGAAAAACAATTAGCATTCACGAAAGGTGTAGAAGATGCTAATCTCGATTTGAAAGATAAAGTTGTAACCATTAGTTATAATGCAAAAAAAACAGATGTGGCAAAACTAAAAAAGGCTATCAATGATGCAGGTTACGATGCAGATGAGACGGCATCAAACCCAAAAAGTTACGAAAAACTACCATCATGTTGTAAAAAAGATGGTGAAGCAATGCACCATTAATTATCCATAATTTCAATAAAATACTTATGAAAAAAATAGCAATTATATTGTTTTGGGGAATGTTCCAAGCGGCTAATGCCCAAGTTGAACTCAAAACACCACCACCAAGCCCAGAAGCTGAGTGGAAACAGAAAGTTGGTTTTACCGACATCAGTATTAAATATGAAAAACCTTTGATGCGTGGTCGTAAAATTTTTGGAGCATTGGTACCATTCGACCAAATTTGGCGTACAGGTGCAGGAGAAAGTACCCGCATTCGTGTAAGTGATGATATAACTTTTGGTGGTCAATCATTAAAAAAAGGTTACTACTCTCTCTTTACAATTCCAAATCCTAATGAATGGACTATAATATTAAATGCAGATACGACCAGCCATGGTGCATTCAGCTATGATGATAAAAAAGACATCTTTCGTATAAAAATCAAGCCAGAAACGACCATTAGGACGTATGAATCGTTTTCAATTTCATTGGAAGACATCATGCCAAATCATTCTGCACATTTATATCTAAACTGGGAAAATACGCAAATTAAAATTCCTATTCAAAGTAATGCCGATGCAGTTGTAATGAATGAAATCAATCAGAAAATAAATATTGAAAAATTGGAAGATGCTAAATTCTTTAACAATGCTGCTCAATATTACTTCTCGAATAAAAAAGACTTAAAACAAGCATTGCTTTGGTCAAAAAAATCGGAGGAAATGGTAGAAGATAATTATTATTATGCCAATCTAACGACCAAAATTTTAGAAGAGCAGAAAGATTATAGTGCAGCTCTTAAATCAGCACAGAAGGCTGTAGAATTGGGGACAAAAAAGAACATGAAAACTGCTGTTGAGAACTGGCAGAAAAAAATAATTGAATGGCAGAAGATTACAGGTATTTCGTCCCCAAATGTAAATACGCTAACGGCTGATAGTGGTAATGGTCACGAAAATCATACTCATGCTGGACATAACATGACACCACCAAAAGAAACACAAACAAAATCAGGCTTACAACCCATTTTAGATGCCTATTATGCTATAAAAGATGCAATGGTTGCATCTGATGCACAAGCATCAGCAAAAGCAGCAAACACACTCGTATCAGCAATGAAAGCAGTAGATATGGGTAAAATGGAAATGAAACAACACATGGAGTTTATGAAAGTAAACGCCAAAATTATCGCCGATGCTCAGAAAATTGCAGACTCAAAAGACTTGAAAAAACAAAGAGAAACCTTTCAGAGTCTTTCTGATAATTTCTACACAATGGCAAAAGGCGTAAAACTTTCTACCGAGCCTATTTATCAGCAGTACTGTCCGATGAAAAAAGCCGCATGGTTGAGTAATGAATCATCGGTTAAAAACCCTTACTATGGCAGTTCAATGCTTACTTGTGGCAAGGTACAAGATACTATAAAGTAAATTTACTCAAATAAAAGAGATTCAATCTATTGAAAGAATCTCTTTTATCATCTTCAATTATCTACTCCGATAATTATATAAATCTAATCCAAAAAGGTGTAATCAAATTTGTTCTATCCCCCTATAACTTTGTCCTATCAAACTAATCAGACAAATGGATATAAACAAAAATAATACTTACGAGATACCGCTTGAAGGAGTGGAAAGCGAACATTGTGCCTTAATAATTGACAAGGGTTTAAGCAAAATTGAGGGAATCATTAATCATAAAGTTGAACTCAATAATAATAAAGCCATCATAACAACTCTACCCAACAACGAAATACTTGGCAAAGCCATCAAAGAAATTCAAGACTTAGGTTATGGTGTAAGCTCGATGAAAAAAAACTTATCTGTATCAAATATGACTTGTGCCAGTTGTGCCAGCAGCGTACAGAGTATTCTTGAAAATCAGGAGGGGGTTATCAAAGCCAATGTTAATTATGCCAATGCCAATGCTCAAATAGAATATATTCCCACAATTACTGATACCAAAAAATTTAAAGTAGCACTTCAAGCAGTAGGATATGATTTAATGATTGATGAAACGGAAGAAGCCAAAGAAGAATTAGAAAAAGTAAAAGAGCATAAATTCAATCAGCTCAAGCAAAAAACAATAAGCTCAATCATCTTATCCATACCAATAGTTATAATCGCCATGTTTTTTATGGATTTACCGTATGGCAATTATATTATGTGGGCATTATCCACACCTGTGCTTTTTGTATTTGGCAGACTGTTTTTCATAAACGCATGGAAACAAACCAAACATCGCTCTGCCAATATGGATACCTTAGTAGCTTTAAGTACGGGCGTTGCTTATATTTTTAGTGTTTTTAATACGCTGTTTCCGTCTTATTGGCACAATAAAGGTTTGCACGCCCATGTCTATTTTGAAGCGGCTGCCGTTGTTATAGCCTTTATATTATTAGGAAAATGGTTGGAAGAACGTGCCAAAGGAAATACTTCATCAGCCTTAAAAAAGTTAATGGGCCTACAACCACGAAATGCTACGATTGTCCATGAAGGGGGACATCAAATGGAAGTTGCAATAGCTGAAATAAAGATAGGTGATATAATTTTGGTCAAACCAGGTGAGAAGATTCCAGTAGATGGAGAAATTATTAGCGGTAATTCATTCATTGATGAAAGTATGCTAAGTGGTGAGCCTATTCCAGTTGAAAAGACCAATTCAGATAAAGTATTTGCTGGTACAATCAATCAGAAAGGTAGTTTTCAGTTCAAGGCAACTAAAGTTGGAAGCGACACCATTTTGGCACAAATCATAAAAATGGTGCAGGAAGCACAAGGAAGTAAAGCTCCGATTCAGAAATTAGTTGATAAAATAGCTGGTATATTCGTTCCTATCGTCATAATTATTGCCATTGTAACACTCATTGCTTGGATAATTTTTGGAGGAGAAAACGGACTAACACAAGGTTTATTGGCAATGGTTACAGTTTTGGTTATTGCCTGCCCGTGTGCATTAGGGTTAGCCACCCCAACTGCAATCATGTCTGGAGTTGGCAAGGGAGCTGAAAATGGCATTCTCATCAAAGATGCCGAAAGCCTCGAATTAGCAAGTAAAATTAATGCAGTAGTCTTGGATAAAACAGGAACAATCACTGAAGGCAAGCCAACTGTAACTGATGTTTATTGGAAAAATGAAAATAAAGAGATTCCTTCTGTCTTGGTATCCATTGAAAAGCAATCCGAACATCCATTAGCAGAAGCAATTCTAAATTATTATAAAGATATTTTAACTGTTCCTGTGCATCACTTTGAAAGCATTACTGGTTTTGGAGCAAAAGCCACTATTGGCACAGAAACCTATTTTGTTGGCAATGAAAATCTTTTAACTCATCAACAAATAAGCATTAAATCCGAAATAAAGGAAAAAGCACAACAATGGCTAAATGAGGCAAAGACAGTAATCTGGTTTGCCAACTCAACAGAGGCTTTAGCCGTGATAGCTATCGAAGACCAAATAAAAGAAACCTCCAAACAAGCAATCATGACATTGCAAAATAAAGGGATAGATGTGTATATGCTCACAGGCGATAACCCTAAAACAGCCGCTTTGATAGCTAAGAAAGCTGGAATAAATAATTTTAAAGCTGAAGTATTACCCGCACAAAAAGCAGAGTTTATCAAAGAGTTACAACAAAAAGGTCATGTAGTGGCGATGGTTGGCGATGGCATTAATGATAGTAATGCCTTAGCACAAGCCGATGTGAGTATTGCAATGGGAAAAGGCTCTGATATAGCAATGGATGTGGCAAAAATGACCATTATTTCATCAGATTTAACAAAAATTTCACAGGCAATTAAGCTATCAAAAATCACAACCACTACTATTCGTCAAAACCTTTTTTGGGCTTTTATTTATAATATCATCGGAATCCCTATTGCTGCTGGCGTTCTTTACCCAAGCTACGGGTATCTACTCAATCCCATGATTGCAGGTGCAGCAATGGCATTAAGTTCTGTTTCTGTGGTTAGTAACAGCCTTCGATTAAAAAGAAAATCTTTATAAAATCAATTAATAAAACAATAAAATATACTCAAATGGAAAATCAAACATTTAAAACAAATATCAACTGTGGCGGTTGTGTGGCACGAGTTACAAACACACTCAATGAAACAGTAGGAAACGGTAATTGGGAGGTTGAAACTACCAATCCTGACAAGGTTCTGACTATCAAGCAGTCGAATATTCAAGCAGATAAAATCATTGAAGCAGTGAAAAAAGTAGGCTTCAATATTGAAGTTTTCAACTAAAATAATTGCTCACTTTAAAATAACCAAGAAAAATGAAAAATGTAATCTTATGTTTGAGTTTCGTACTCATAACAATCGCAAATGTATTTGCTCAAAAAACATTAGATATGATTCCTAAAGTTGATTCCAAAGGGCATATCTATTATGAAAAAAAACAAATCGGTTCAATAACTTCTAAGGGTGGTTTTGACCAATCAAGCAAGCCAATGACTATGGTTAATGGCAACGGAAATATCGTAGATGCCAATGGTAAAGAAATAGGAAAAGCACCAAAGAACGGAACGTTTATTTATTATAACAATGGTGTTGAAGAAAAATATTCAATTGGAAAAGCATCGCATACGGGTATGTGTGAAGTAAAAAATGCAAAAGGCGAAGTGGTTATGCTGTTACATAATAATTATAAGCAGCAAGCTGCCTGTGCGATTCATTGTTTGTACGAAAACCACTGCATGCCCTCAGATAAAATGGACGGTCATAAACACTAATTTTATTCATCTATAAAAGGTAGTAGTTATACTACTACCTTTCATTTACGTTGTTATGAAAAAGCAAAACTATATACCAGCATTAGGATATGATTTCTTAACTGCTTATTACGATTTAGCCATCAAACTAACTATGCCAGAAAAGAAGTTTCGAAGCATTTTAATAAAGGAAATAAAACCGAAATCCAATGAGAAAATTTTAGAGTTTGGTTTCGGGACTGCCCAAAATCTACTTTTAGTAAAAAAAGAATGTCCCGATGTAGATTTATTAGGGGTAGATATTGACCCGAAAGTAAAGGAAATAGCAGCCTATAAGTTAGCAAAGAATGCTATTAATACACCCTTGGATTTATACGATGGAGAAACCCTACCTTATCCAAATAATCAATTTGATAAAGTGTATAGTTGCTTGGTTTTTCATCAATTAGATGCAGAAACAAAGCTAAAATGTTTGAAAGAAATTTTCAGGGTTCTAAAACCAAATGGAAAACTGATAATAGCAGATTGGGGCGAAGCTGCTAATCCAATCATGCGATTTAGTTTTGGTTTAGTTCAAATTTTAGATGGATTCAAAACCACTAACGATAATGTGAGAGGATTAATGCCCAATTTTATTGAAAAGGCTGGTTTTGATAATATTTTCATTTCACAATCTATCAATACTATTCTTGGTACTTTTTCATACTTTATTGCACGGAAAAAATGAAAACATTAAGGTTTGTTTATCAAAAAGTTCATTTTTACTATTTCAAGACAAAATGCACTAACAAAGCACGCCATCGAAGAATTTAAAAATTTAGAAAAACTCATCTAATGACTACAAATTTATCTCAAATCATACACCAATATAAAACAGATTCACAAAGTGTTTATAATACTTGGTTCATTGATAATGACCAACGATTGAAAGCGTTTCGCACTATCCGAAGGGGAGTTTTACAGGTAATAGAGGACATTAAAAATAAAACTTTCCCAAACGATTTTAAGGGAAGTTCCTTAGAATTTGTCTTGAATTGCATTGCCGAACAAAAACAAGTTTTTGTGGGGGTTTCTCATCCATTTTATTGGAAACCGAAGCTAAGAATTCCTGACATCTATGAAAATCAAACAAATAAAACTGCTTTTGGACAATTTCTTGAAAACTGTATCAATGCCAAATCAGAAGAACAAATTATCAAAGAAATTGTAAGATTAGATGCCTTACAAATCAAAGGCTTAGGGCCAGCCGTTGGAAGTATTTTGTATTTTTTACACCCAACCTTATTTCCACCGTTCAACACTGCTATTGTAAACGGTTTCAATGCTTTATTTTCTGACAAGAAAAAACTGGGTTCTTGGTCAGAATATTTAAAAATAAGAGAAGTTTTGATTGAAACCAATCAAAAACATAAAACAGAATTATCAAACGACTTAGGGGCAATAGCTGGGCTATGTTTTGAAATAGGCACACAAAAAATGCTTATTGGCAATGATGAATATTTGAGTGAAGAAGAGCGACATAAATTAGAAAAAAGCATTGAAAAACGCCAAAAAGAAATCAGAGAAGAAAAATTAGAAGAAAATCTACATACTGAAATGCAATTTCATTTATTGAAAATTGGTCAAAGTTTAGGTTATGATGCCTTCGTTGCAATCAATGACCGTTCGAGGTCTTATGATGGTAAGAGCTTTTCGTTTATGAGTCCCGATAAATTTCCTACCATTGATTGCGAGAAAGATACTGCAAATACCATCAAACTGATAGATGTTTTATGGTTTGAGAAGGGTACAAACAATGTAATTTGTGCCTTTGAAGTGGAAAAAAGCACCAGTATTTATTCAGGAATTTTACGCTTGACAGACCTTTCCTATTCCATCGCTGATGGTGATGAAATCTTTTATTTGGTTGTACCCGAAAGTCGTGAAAAAGATGTAGTCATGCAGCTTTCCCGTCCATCAATTAAGCAAATCAAAACACCAATCAAATACATATTATTTGGCGAACTACGCCAGAACTGCGATGCACTTTGCAGATTTGGGGATAGTCATCGAATCATGGAGAAAATATCAAAAACGATATAAAAAAATGAAAAAAGCAGAGTTTCAGCGTAAAATCCGTAAAACACACCGTTGGTTAGGTCTTATTTTAGGTATTCAATTTTTATTTTGGACAGTTGGCGGGCTATATTTTAGTTGGTCAAATATGGACGAAGTTCATGGCGACCATCAAAAAGCCCATATTCACCCACTTGATGCCAATTTGAGTTTAGTAAATCCACAAGACATTATTTCTCAAATAAAAGCAAAAGATAGTATCAACTATGTTTTTGAGATACGTTTGATTCAGATTTTGGGCGAACCTCATTACCAAATTACGTACTCGAAAGAGCATGATAGAGGAAAAAAAATACAATTAGCCAATGCTCAAACGGGTGTTTTACGAACAACACTCTCCAAAGATGAAGCCGTTAATGTAGCAAAAGTTAGTTTTTCGGATGATGCCACCGTAAAACAAGTAGAATATTTAACCACAACCAACGGACATCACGAATATCGTGAAAGCCCATTGCCAGCGTATGCAGTAACTTTTCAACATCCTTCAAATACCACCGTTTATGTAGCCACAGAGTTAGGAACAGTTCAGAAATTCAGGAATAACAAGTGGCGTATTTTTGATTTCCTTTGGATGATGCACACAATGGATTATCAAACCCGTGATAATATTTCTAATTGGCTCTTACGAGCTTTCTCAATATTTGGTTTATTAACTATATTTTCTGGCTTTACTCTTTTTTTTGTGAGCCAAAAACCCAAAAAGAAACTATAAAATTACTATTATGAAAACACTACCAATAATCCTTTTACTATGTCCCTTTGCTATTTTTGCTCAACACGAACATCATCAAACCAATACTTCTCATCAAGAATCAACTTTATCAACAATACAAGTTCAATCATCTATACAAAACTATGTTTCCAAAACGGTCAGATACGAGTTATTTGTTAGAGATACGTTGGTAAACTACTCTGGTAAAACTAAACGAGCAATCGCAGTAAATGGACAAATTCCGATGCCAACCCTCTCTTTTACAGAAGGAGACACCGCTGAAATAGTAGTGCATAATGAATTAAAAGAAAGCACTTCTTTACACTGGCATGGACTGATTTTGCCTAATAAAGAGGACGGTGTTCCGTATCTTACTCAGATGCCGATTAAACCCAAAACCACGCATACTTATCGCTTTCCAATTGTCCAGAATGGAACGCATTGGTATCATAGTCATAGTGGTTTGCAGGAGCAAATCGGTATGTATGGAAGTTTTGTGATGAATAAAAAAGCCGATAGTCCTACTTTTAGAAAAGGAATAGATGACTTACCTACGATTCCTATTATTCTCAGTGAATGGACGGACTTTAATCCAAATAACGTACATCGAATGTTGCATAATGCAACTGATTGGTTTGCTATAAAGAAAGGTACTACTCAAAGCTATTCCGAAGCAATAAAGCAAGGGTATATGGGAACAAAACTTAAAAATGAATGGAAAAGAATGACAGCGATGGATGTTAGTGATGTTTACTACGAAAAATTTTTAATCAATGGAAAACCCGAATATAATCTTTCTCAATTTAAAGCAGGTGATAAAGTACGGCTAAGGATTTCAAACGGAGGTGCTTCTACCTATTTTTGGTTAAATTATGCAGGTGGTAAAATCACCGTAGTTGCCAGCGACGGAAACGATGTAGAACCAGTGGATGTTGATAGAATGATAATTGCAGTCTCAGAAACCTATGATGTAGTTGTTACAATTCCAGATAATATGAGTTATGAGTTCTTAGCAACCGCCGAAGACCGTACTAAATCAACTTCTCTGTGGTTGGGTGAAGGTATGAAAATGAAAGCTACTTCGATGCCCAAACTCAAATATTTTGAAGGAATGAAAATGATGAACGATATGATGAATTTGGATGGGAGTATGGATGATATGGGAATGAGCATGAGCCTCCAACAAATGGATATGAATACAGTGATGTATCCAGAAATTACGGGAAGTACCGAAAAAAAGTCAGATAATATGGTTGGAATGAACATGAGTCACTCCAACCATTCTACTTCACCTGAAAGCATAACAACTTTAAATTATGCCATGTTGAAATCACCTATCACTACATCTTTGCCAGCACTAGCACCTGAGAAGTTATTGAAATTTGAGTTAACAGGCAACATGAATCGATATGTCTGGAGTATGGATAATAAAGTTGTCTCTGAAACTGATAAGATTTTAATTAAAAAAGGAGAAAATGTAAAGATTATCCTCTATAATGGCTCAATGATGCGACACCCCATGCACTTGCATGGACACGATTTTAGGCTTTTAAACGGTCAGGGTGCTTACTCCCCACTTAAAAATATTATTGACATCATGCCAATGGAAACAGATACTCTCGAATTCAATGCGAATATTGAGGGAGATTGGTTCTTTCATTGTCATATCCTTTACCACATGATGAGTGGTATGGGTCGGGTTTTTACTTATGAAAACCAAGCGGCAAATCCTTATATACCTAATCCTAAATATGCTTGGAGAAAATTAGGAGCAGAAGATAAAAAACTTCATTTTATGGCAGAAAATGATATTGCAACCAACGGAAATGATGGACAGTTGATGCTTCAAAATACCCGCTGGAGCATTGGTACAGAGTGGCGGCTGGGATACAATGCGATGCACGGCTACGAGACCGAGACTCATATTGGGCGGTATATTGGTAAAATGCAATGGTTCATGCCATTTATAGGCTTTGATTGGCGATACCGAGTAAATGGAATGGATATGGTTGAAAAAAACCTTTTTGGACAGACCAGTACAAAGGATAATCGAGGTTTATTTAGTGTAGGATTCAATTATACATTACCTTTTTTAGTACGTTTCCAATCGGAGGTTTTTACAGATGGTAATTTTCGTATGCAGTTAGCAAGAGAGGATATTCCACTAAGTAAGCGTTTAAGAGGAATGTTTATGGTCAATACCGATAAAGAATACATGGGTGGAATTGACTATATTTTTGGTAAAAATATTCGTGGCAGAGTTCATTATGACAGTGATATGGGTTGGGGCGTGGGAATTGGATTGAATTACTAAACTTCAAATGGCATGAAAATTGTGTTTTCATAATTATTCTTACGTGAATCTTATGAAAAAAGCAATATTTACTTTCGCAATCGCATTTTTAGTAATCTCGTGTACATCAAAGGAAGATAGTGCAGCACCTACCACTCTCGATACCGAACTTGAAAAGATTTTATTAGCAACTTCAAACGGAAAGGGTAAATCTTTTTACATCTTACCGAAAAGTAATGATTTTGATAAAATCCCACAAGACCCCAAAAATCCGATAACTGCTGAAAAAGTAGCACTTGGAAAATTACTTTTCCATGAAACTGCTTTGGGACGAAACCCAGTTGTAGAATCGAGTAATAGCACATATTCCTGTGCAAGCTGCCACCATGTAAAAGCGGGTTTTCAAGCATGTGTACCTCAAGGCATTGGTGATGGTGGCGTAGGATTTGGAGTTCAGGGCGAAAAACGAGCAAAAAATCCACTATACAAAGACAGCGAAATAGACGTTCAGCCAATTCGTACACCCTCAGCTTTGAATATAGCGTATCAAACAAATATTTTATGGAATGGCCAATTTGGAGCGACAAACTTAAATGTAGGAACAGAAGCGAGCTGGACGAAAGGAACACCTAAAGAAAAAAACAATTTAGGATTTGAAGGTACAGAAATCCAAGCAATTGCAGGTCAAGATGTTCATCGCTTATTTATTACCAAATCTTTTGTAGAATCAAATAGCATCTATAACGATTTATTCAAGAAGGCTTTCCCGAAAATGAACACCAATGATAACCTTGAATATAAAATCAATGCTGGTTTGGCAATCGCTGCCTATGAACGTACACTGCTTTCAACCGAAGCCCCCTTTCAACAATGGCTCAATGGAAATTATGGTGCTTTGAGTGAGGTAGAGAAAAAAGGAGCAACCCTCTTTTTTGGAAAGGCCAGTTGTGTTACTTGTCATAATAGTCCTTCTTTGGCTTCAATGAAATTCTATGCTTTGGGAGTAAACGATTTACAGAATGGTAATTATGGCATTAACACCGTATTTGCTGTCACAGAAGCAAAAGCCGAACACAAAGGCCGTGGTGGATTTACTGGAAAAGCAGAAGATATGTATAAATTTAAAGTTCCCCAATTATATAATCTGAAAGACTCACCTTTTTACTTTCATGGCTCATCTTTTACTAAAATTGAAGATGTAATTATTTACAAGAATATTGCAAAACCCCAAAACACAAAAGTACCATTGACACAAATTGCACCAGAGTTTAAACCTTTAAATCTGACAAATGAAGAAATAGTACAGCTTACAGAGTTTATTAAAAATGGATTATATGACAGAAATCTTCAAAGATTTGCCCCACAAAAGCTACCTTCAGGTTTAGCATTTCCGAATAATGACCTACAATCAAGAAAAGATTTAGGATTTTAATAGTTAGTTAAAATCATTCAGTTATTATTGAAAAGAGTATATTTGTGTAATATTTAGATGGTAACCATTGAAAAGATTCTCCTCAATACTGTTTTTAAGCCTTTTGTTTTGTAATACACTGGGCTTTACACTCGTTACTTTTTGGAACGAATGGCAGGAGAATCATCGTGTAAAACCAAGTAGTTTTGTTGAAGTGAGGGGTAATGAATTAATTTTCAAAATGCAATTGACACTACCCTATCAATCTGAATTTCGTACCGATATTATGAATGGCAATACAGCTATTTATGAGGGTAAATTCTATCAATCCTATGTACAGGTTTATCAAAAAGACACCCTTTATACCCATTACCATCTACTCAATGTTAGTCGAGATAATGTTTTAGCATTACTAAATGAAGTTCACGAAAACTTAAACTCATTCTCAAAAGAACATAAAACACCCAGTCAAAAAGCCTTAGATTTTTTAAAAAACTTCTCAAAAGATTATGTCGAACTTCATTCAAAGATGATTACATGGTTTTGGATTGAAGATTTGGGATTTGAAAACTACAATTATTTAACATTACATCCTAATTTCATTCTATCGGTCAATGCTCCGCCACCGATGCTTTCATAGTAATTGACGATTTATTTTTACTCATTGGTATTCCTTTTGAGTGACTTTACTATGTCTTTTAATATCTTACAATAATGAAATTATCTAATGAAAAATATACCTCTATTAATTCTTCTGTTTATCTCTTCGGTTGTTTTTGCACAGCAAAAAGAAGATTCCTCTAAAGTCTTGAAACTCAATGAAGTACAGATAAGGGAGCAACAATTCAAATTTAATATCCAGAGTATTCCAAACACCAAGGGTACATATCTATATGCAGGTAAAAAAACTGAGGTAATCAATGTGTTAGGCTTGAATGCCAATATTGCCGAAAAAACGGCACGACAGATTTTTGCTAAAGTCCCTGGCATTTTTGTTTATGATATGGATGGAACTGGAAATCAATTAAATATCTCAACTCGGGGACTTGACCCACATCGTGGTTGGGAATTCAATGTCAGAAAAGATGCTGTAATAACTAATACTGATATGTACGGTTATCCTGCAAGCCACTACTCTATGCCGATGGAAGCAATTCAAAATATAGAACTGGTTCGTGGTACAGGTTCGTTACAATATGGGGCCCAATTCGGTGGGATGCTTAATTACGTTTCAAAACAAGGTGATTCGACAAAAACCTTTGATTTTGAAACCACCAACAGTATTGGCTCTTATGGTTTATTTAGTACCTATAACGCCATTGGTGGACAGGTCGGAAAAGTAAATTACTATGCTTATTATAGCAAACGGGTTTCTGACGGTTATCGTAGTAATAGCAGAAGTGATTATGAAGCTCAATCAGCTCAAATTACTTATAGGCCTACATCAAAACTATCATTGAAAGCTGACTTTTCTCGCTCAAAATATGTTATTCAGTTAGCTGGTCAACAAACTGATGCTATGTTTAATGCAGACCCAAGAGCATCTACTCGTTCGAGAAATTATTATAGTCCAGATATTTATGTACCTTCTGTATCATTGAATTGGGCATTAAATAATCGCACCAAATTCTCGTGGGTCACATCTGCTGTCTTGGGAAGCCGAAATAGTGTAATGTTTGATAAAACGGCAGACGTTATTGATAAAATCGACACTCAAACATTACAATATGCCAATCGTCAAGTTGATATTGACAACTATCACAGCTACACCTCAGAATTACGTATATTACACGAGTATAATATTGGAAAAGCAGCATCAATATTGGTGGGTGGTGTGCAACTGATGAACAATGATTTGCACCGCCGCCAGCAAGGAAAAGGGACTACAGGTAGTGATTTTGATTTAACAATAACAGGCGATTGGGGTAGAGATTTACATTTAAAAACTCAAAATATTGCTATTTTTATTGAAAATCGAATTAATCTAAGCTCAAAACTGGCAATATCACCAGGTCTTAGACTTGAATCTGGTGAGTCAAAAATGTCAGGTTTTATTAGCTATTATGACCCTGCAAAGTTACCAAATGTAATTGCACATCGTTTTCCATTATTTGGTATCAATACCGATTATCAATTATCTGAAAATCAAAATTTGTATGCTGGATTTTCACAGGCATATCGACCTGTTATATTTAAAGATATTATACCCGCATCAATTTATGAAAAATCATCTGATAATTTAAAAGATGCAAGTGGATACAATTTTGAAATGGGCTATAAAGGGAACTTTGAAAAATTAAGAATTGAACTCACCTATTTTCAACTACTTTATAAAAATAGACTCGGTACATTGGCACAAACAGATGCTAACGGGGATTTTCAAATTTTGAGAACAAATATTGGAGATTCATTTACAAAAGGGCTTGAAATATTTATTGAATATTACGCACGAATTAATGCAAAAACTAATTTCTCTATTTTTAGTTCAACATCATTGATGGAAGCTAAATATTTAAAAGCTGAGATTCGTTCAGGTGAAAAAAACATCAGTATCGAAGGGAGTTTTGTAGAAAGTACCCCTCAAATAATTAGCAGAAATGGGGCTACATTTAGGTATAGAAAATTAAGTTTTACAAGCCTATTTAGCTATACTGCTAAAAGTTATGCCGATGCACTCAATACATTACAACCATCGGCAAATGGTAGCGTAGGACTTGTACCTGCGTATGGTATTTTAGATTTTAATGCTACATATAGAATTTCAAGTAAATTGCAATTCAAACTCAACCTAAATAATGCAACAGACAGACAATATTTTACCAAACGTCCACAATTCTATCCAGGCCCAGGTATTTGGGCTTCTGATGGACGCAGTGTAAATCTAACTGTTTCTTCTCATTTTTAGAAAGTAAAGACATCAACCTACTTTATAAAAATACAACAACGGATTGAAATTCTGTTCGAGCCGTTGTTGTATCTATTTACCTTTTATGAACATAAATCTAACAGCAAATGTTAACATTGAGCAAACAATTTACTAAACTTGAATGAACTAATCACATACTTTAACAAATACAATACGCTCTCTGAAAATGCCATCAAAGCAATTTCGGAGATATGTAAGCCTGTGAATATCAAGAAAAATCAAGATTTACAGTCAATTGGGCATACTTGCCGAACCATTTATTTCATCAAAAAAGGTGTAGCTCGTATTTATTATTTCAAAGACGACATTGAAATAACAGAATGCTTTGCTTTTGAGAATGCTATCATTGCCAGAGTTGAAAGTTTATTTACAGGCAAACCTTCACGAAAAGCGATTCAAATGGTTGAAAACTCGGAGTTAATAGCAATAAATTCTACCAAACTATTTGACCTTTATGATACTTTTCCTGAAATAGAAAGGCTTTTCAGAAAAATATTTGAAGCAGCTTACGTGGATACTGTCAATCGGGTTGAGAGTATCCAATTTCATTCTGCTGAAGAACGTTACAACACCCTGCTAAAAGAAAACTCAAACGTACTACAAAGAGTGCCTCTAAAATATGTCGCCTCCTATTTAGGTATTACACAGGTAAGTCTTAGCCGCATCAGGGGCATACGCTGATTATTTATCTTATGTTAAATTTTACTAAAATTGAGGTATCTACCTTTGCATAAAATATCATGCAAAATGGAAGAAATCAAAACGCTCAATGCCAATACCTTGCGTAATTGGTTGGAAATTGGACAACCAGTTTCAATTCTTGATATACGCCCCATCGCCGAAAGAGCCGAATGGCACATTCCCAACAGTATCCATTTTAATGCTTACGAAAAGCTAAAAAACAATAATTTTGAGGCATTTTGTGGTTTACACCTTGACAGAAGTGTACCTGTTGTAACTTACTGTGCAGGTGGAAAAATGAGTTTAGTCGCTGCCAAAATACTACAAATGCAAGGCTATGATACTTATTCTTTAGAAGGTGGTTTGAAAGCATGGAGTTTGGCTTGGAATACAGCAACGATTAATTTCCCCAATTTTGATGTCATACAATTTCGACGAACTGGTAAAGGTTGTTTGTCTTACATGATAATTGCTAATAATGAAGCCATTATAGTAGATGCTTCATTAGATACAACAGTGTATGAACAATATTTGAAAGCCAATAATTCGGTTTTAAAGTATGTCATTGAAACCCACATTCACGCTGACCATCTTTCAAGGTCAAAAGAATTAGCTGAGAAAAACAATGCAACCTTATTTTTACCTCCTAACATTAATTTAAGTTTCGAGTATAAACCTATCAAGGATGCTACTATTTTCAAACTTGGAGATATTTCTGTTTCAGCAATGCCAACAGCAGGGCATACATTGGAAAGTATGAGTTTTAATATCGAAAATAAAGTATTACTCACAGGTGATACCCTATTTACAAATGGTGTTGGGCGACCAGACTTAAAAGCCGATAGCGAAGGAATGAAAGCAAAAGCGAAGCTTTTATACCAATCGCTTCAAAAATTATTAAGTCTAAATAACGACGTAATTATACTGCCAGCTCATACAAGTCAGCCTATTGAGTTTGATAATCTACTGATTCATAGCACTTTAGAAAAAGTAAAGTCTATTACTCTCTTGCAATTAGGTGAGGAAGATTTTATAGAAACCATCATCGGTCGAATTCCTGCCACGCCAGCCAATTATCTTAGCATTGTTGAGAAAAACCTACAAGGAGATTTTAGCGATATTAACCCCATTGATTTAGAAGCTGGAGCAAACAGATGTGCCATTTCTTAATAAATACTTATGGAAACAAAATTAGGACTCAAAGAAAATTGGCAACAGTTTAGTTTACTGGTCATTGTCAATGCCTTCGTGGGCGGAATGGTAGGTTTGGAGCGTTCAATTATTCCACAATTAGCTGAAACTGAATTTGGTTTATCATCAAAATCAGCAATCCTTTCGTTTATTGTTGTATTTGGTATCACAAAGGCAATTACCAATTATTTTACAGGTAGATTAGCTAACAAAATCGGTAGACGAAACCTCTTGATATTCGGTTGGATATTGGCTCTACCAATCTCCCTTATAATTATTTATGCTAATAGTTGGGCATGGATTATTATAGCAAATTTGCTTTTAGGCATTAGTCAGGGACTTACTTG
Organism: Spirosomataceae bacterium; assembly: GCA_025455785.1. Taxonomy (GTDB): domain Bacteria; phylum Bacteroidota; class Bacteroidia; order Cytophagales; family Spirosomataceae; genus JALOLV01. The sequence continues at coordinate 27,712 of JALOLV010000003.1, forward strand.
GAGCAGTACGGTTGTGATGAAAATGGATTTAGTCGGTGAAAAACAGCGAGGTTTAGCAATGGGAATCAACGAATTTGCTGGCTACTTGGCAGTTGGCATAGTTGCGTTTTTGACGGGGTATATTGCTGAGAAATATGGTGTTCGGCCCTACCCATTTTATATCGGAATCGTCTTATCTATTTTAGGATTTTTATTAACCGTCATTTGGGTGAAAGATACCAAAAGTCATGTTTCGCAAGAAGCAAAAAGTTCTAAGATTACGACTACTGATAATGTCTTTCTGAATACCACTTTTAAGGATAAAACATTGAGTTCTGTAACTCAAGCGGGGCTTGTCAATAACCTCAATGATGGTATGATTTGGGGACTTTTACCTATTTTACTGATACAATTAAAGCTAAACAATCAAAACATTGGCATAATCGCAGCCATTTATCCAACTTTTTGGGGAATTGGACAACTATTCACTGGAAAAATGTCGGATATATATTCTAAGAAGAAAATGCTTTTTGTAGGAATGTTTGTGCAAGGAATTGCTATTGTTTTACTGGTTTTTGCAACGGATTTCTATATTTTAGCTCTTTTGTCTGCAATTTTAGGCGTTGGTACAGCCTTAGTTTATCCAACTTTTTTATCAACAATTGCTCAAGTTACCAACCCCACTCAACGAGCAGAAAGTGTTGGTACGTTTAGACTTTGGCGAGATTTAGGCTATGCTTTTGGGGCTATTATTTCAGGAATAACTGCTGATATTTTCGGCATACAATACGCTATTATTCTAATAGGATTAATCACTATCCTTTCATCAGTAATAATTCAAATACGAATGCCGAATTTGAAATAAAAAAATTAATCTCCATATTATTAAGGGTTTTATAAAATCTCTTATTGAAAATAAATATTTAAGAATTTGCTTAAATAAGAAAATATTTATTAATTTTACAGTACAAATGAAAATCAATATTTAAATGAATAATCAAGAAATTAGTTGCATTAGGGTCTTTGCCGACCAAGTTCAAATTCAAACTTGTAAAAAACAGATAAAAAGTGTCGAAACCTCACTTACAAATCTTGCACAGGTTTTAAATTTGGCAGGAAATGAGGTTCGCTTAAAAATTTTGTATCTACTCGACCAAGAGAAAGAGCTTTGTCCATGTGATATTTCTGATATTTTGGGAATGAGCATTCCAGCAATTTCTCAACATCTTCGTAAACTTAAAGATGCAAACATTATTCAATTTCGTAAAGTTGGGCAAACCATTTTTTATTCTTTAAAATCTAATCACTTTGTGATTATTAAACCATTATTTCAACATATTCAACAACCAGAATTAGTTTGATGAAAAACATCGTTTCACTTCCGAATTTAAGTATTGTTACGGCTTTGGCATCTTCACTCTGTTGTATCATGCCGATTGTTGCAGTTTTAGCAGGTACAACGGGTATCGCTTCTACTTTTTCTTGGCTCGACTCCGCAAGACCTTTTTTGGTCGGTTCATCTACTTTTATTTTAGGATTTGCTTGGTATCAAAAATTTAAAACACAAAAGCAAAGAGCAAATGAACCGCTTAATTGCAATTGTGAATCAGAAAATAAGAAGTCATTTTGGCAATCTAAAACATTTTTAACAATGGTAACTATTTTATCAATTTCACTTTTATCATTTCCGAACTACTCTCATTTTATTTTTCAAAAACCCGATAATCAGTCTATACTAAGTCAAACAGATTCAACTAACAAATTTATGATTTCAATTAGTGGAATGACTTGTACTGGTTGTGAAGTTCATGTAAAATCTGAAATCAGTAAACTAAAAGGGATTATAACGACGCAGGTTTCTTATGAAAAAGCAAATGCAATCGTGAAATTTGATAACAAGAAGACAAACATTAAAGAAATTACAAAAGCAATTAACTCAACTGGTTATAAGGTTGTAAACTATAAAATCATATTATAATGGCAAACATCATTTTAGAATCTGAAATCACTTGTCCAAATTGTGGACACAAAAAAATAGAAGCCATGCCAACAGATGCTTGTCAATTCTTTTATGAATGTGAAAATTGTAAACAAGTTTTAAAACCTATTAATGGCGATTGTTGCGTATTTTGCAGTTATGGAACTCTACCATGTCCGCCGATTCAACAAAATCCCAAATCTTGTTGCACGTAGTAATAAAGATAAAAACTTGTTAATGTAATTTCTCCAAAAATCAAATATTTCCTTTTGACTCCCTGTTGCACTTCTATTTTACATACTTTTGCTTTATGAAAATATTTTCGGCTATACTTGCCCTATAAATATATATACTTTCATATTTGCCTTGCGGTAATGTGGATATTGATATGTTAACGGAAATATACTTAATCATCTTCCATTCAAAACACGTACAAATACATCTTTTTTTCATTTTAGGTACTACCGAAAACAAGCTACGTCATATTTTTAACATTATTTATTGATTGAACTATTAATTCATTTTATTCAAATTTTATGGCGGTATCCAACTAAATTTAAGAATCTGATTGCTTAAAAAAACAAATATAAGAGATTGTTAAAAGTACTTATCCATGAAAAACGAAATTCACACCTTACTCATAAGAATAGTAGCCATTATCCTTGGTATAGCTCCAAACATATATTCTCAGAAACCAACAATTACTTGGCAAACAACAATTGGAGGAAGTAATCAAGATAAAGTAGAGAAAATAATCACAACTCAAGATGGTGGATATGCCTTAATTGGTCAATCTTATTCAAGTGATTTCAGTATTCCAGTAAATTATGGAGATTCTGATATTTTGGTAAGTAAAATTTCTTCAAATGGCACAGTAGAATGGAGCAAGGTTTTAGGTGGATTTGGACAAGAAATTGGCTATGCAATTCAAGAATTAGATAATGGTGATTTCATCATTTGTGGGACGAGTATTGGTACTGACTCTGATTTTCTAACAAACTATGGACATACTGACATTGTTTTAATAAAAATCAACCAAAGCGGCACGTTACTTTTTAAAAAAAACTTAGGAGGTAGCGACAATGATTTTTGTAGAGATTTAATAAAAACTAATGATGGAAATTTAATTTTAGCAGCAAGTTCGGAGTCATCAGACGTTGACATTACAGAAAATTTTGGAAATAGTGATTTTTGGATAGTCAAAATTGATACTTCTGGAACTATTCTATGGCAAAAAACTTTAGGCGGTTCAAGTAACGAAACTTGTTATTCGATTTTGCAAACTAATGATTTAGGGTATATCATATGCGGTGAATCTATGTCAAATATTGTTGGCAATTATGGTAGTTCTGATGCTTTCATCGTAAAAATAAATTCGGCTGGTGTAATAGAGTGGCAAAATCATTTTGGTGGTTCAGCAGCAGATAAGTTTCGTTCAGTTATCCAATTATCTGACAATAGTTTTTTGGCAGTTGGAGATACTTATTCAAATGATTATGATTCTATCGAAAACAATGGAATGCTTTCACGAGATAGTTTTATTGTCAAGGTTTCTGCTTTAGGCCAAAAGGAATGGGTGCGATGCTTTGGCGGTAACTCAGAAGACGACGCCCGATGTGTTACCCAAACTTCTGATGGGAACCTCGTGATTTTAAATCAAATACATTCTCAATCAGGTAATGGAGATATAAATACGATGTATGGTGAAGCTGATTTTTGGTTAATAAAAGTAGATAATTTTGGCAATATCATTTGGCAGCAAAATTTTGGAAGTTCTGGACATGAAGAGCCTACTTACATGATAAACACCCCTGATGATGGCTTTATATTGGTAGGAATCTCATATTCATACATTGATTTTGATATTACACAACATTTTGGAGGCGATGATATTTGGGTTGTAAAACTACAAAACCAAGAAAATTGCAGATACAACCTCAATTTATCAAAAACAATTTATCATAATACCGCTATTTTTCAAGCTCAAAATACTATTGAATCTACTGTTAAAATCCTAAATCACAATTCGACTATTCAATACAAGGCGGGCGGAAGTATCACATTAAAACCTGGATTTGAAGTAAAAACTGGTAATGTATGGAAAGCAATTATTGAAACTTGTCAAAATTAATTCCCCTTTTGAAACCCTGTTGCACTATTTTTTTCAATACATTTGTCTTATGAAGTTGATAAATACCATACTGGCACTTTATGTATTGGTTTTGTCGTGCATTCCATGCTCTGATGAAACTGAACAAATATTGCCTGCCAATTCTTCTTCATATATTCACACTTCTAATACCCACTCAGGCCATAATCACCATAACGAGTCTTGTGATTTATGCTCTCCTTTTTGTATCTGTGCTTGTTGTGGAGGTTTTGGTTTTGAACCCAAACAGACTATTCTGAAAGAATTATTATTAGCAGATTTCCCGTCTGACCGTAATTATTTTACTTTCTACGATTCGTTTTCTTCCAATTTCTACGGCAATATTTGGCAACCACCTAAAATCTAATTTGCAAAATTCATATTGTGTTTAAATGCTGTTAGTTTACTGACAGTCAAATACTTATATCTATTTCTCAAAAATTAGATTTTAAAATAATGTTAGATAAAATCATACAGTTTTCGATAAAAAACAAATTTATCGTTGGCTTACTCACGGCTGCCTTAGTATTGGTAGGCATATACAATTTGAGTAGGCTTCCTATTGATGCCCTACCCGATATTACTAATAATCAGGTACAAGTCATTACCACCGCTCCCACTTTGGCAACCCAAGAAGTAGAGCAATTTATTACCTATCCCATCGAACAAACGATGAAAACGATT
>JALOLV010000110.1 GCA_025455785.1 Spirosomataceae bacterium
CATGAAAAAGATTTTAGTTCCTACCGATTTCAGTCCAATCGCCAATAAAGCACTCGACGTAGCCGTTCAACTCGCAAGACCTACTGGAGCAACCATCGAGGTTCTGAATGTCAATGTTTTTCCAGTGGGTGCTGTCGGTAGCTACTATTCGGTTCCGGGAGCAACTCTCGGCTCAATTGATGATACTTGGCAAGAAATCATGCAAGATGCCAAAAAGAGCATTTTGGAATTAGCCGCAAAATACGAGGACGTAAAAATCAAGCCCGTTGTAGAAGAGACAACCGAGCATTTCATACAGGAAGTCCTCGACCACAAAGCCGACCTTATCGTGATGGGGTCTAACGGTGCATCGGGCTTCAAAGAGCTACTCGAAGGCTCAAATAGCGAAGAAATAGTGCGTTTAGCATCCTGCCCTGTTTTGGTTATCAAAGATGAAAACGCAGCATTTGCCCCTAAAAAAGTGGTTTTTGCGGTTGATTTGAGCAAGCATGAACAATTTATCAAAAAGGCTACCTCTATACTTCCGCTCGAAAGTGCCGAATGCCATTTCTTATACGTTGATACTGATATGGAGGTTATCAACTATCCCGAAACCAAAGAAAAGATGCGTAAATTGGCAGAAAAACTCCATATCAAAAATGCAACTTATGAAATAACCGAAGCAATCAGCATTTTAGATGGTATCTTGGGCTATGCCGAAGATACAAATGCCGATTTGATTGTGATGTACACTCACGGCCGCACCGGTATCAGTCATTTCTTCAGAGGCAGTATTGCTGAAGATGTAGTAAATCACGCCAAAATTCCAGTTTTTACGTATGTAGAGAATTGACTTTGGGCAAATTCATCCATTTTCAAACCTCCAAGTTCTTTCCGAATCTTGGAGGTTTTCTGTTTTAATAATAATTTTTTGTAAATAAACCCACATATTGACCTATTGATTTATCTTTGTTGCCAAAACAGACACCAAAACTGTTTACTCGGTAACATACCACTGAAAGATATGCTTTCACATTTATTGATTAAGAATTATGCCTTGATTGAGCATCTTGAGTTTACACCTGATGCCTCATTGAATATCATTACTGGCGAAACTGGTGCGGGTAAATCTATCATGCTTGGGGCATTGGGGCTACTACTGGGCAATCGTGCCGATACCAAAACGTTGTATAACGAGTCTGAGAAGTGTATCATCGAAGGTACTTTCGATATGTCGGGGTTTTACATCCAAAATATCTTTGAAGAAGAAGAATTAGATTTTGAGAACCCATGTATTATTCGAAGAGAAATTGCCCCAAGCGGAAAATCACGGGCATTTATCAATGATACACCCGTCACACTCGAAACCCTCCGTGGCATTACGTCTCAATTGATGGATATCCATTCGCAGCATGACTCCATCATGTTAGGCTCCAACGAATACCAACTCCAGATTGTTGATACTTATGCACAGTGCCACGACAAATTGGTAGAATATCAGGAGAAATATCGTACCTACAAAAAATTACAAGATTCTTACGAGCAATTGCTGGCCGAATCGGCAGAAAACAAGAAAGAGTTTGATTACAATAGTTTTTTGCTCGAAGAATTATCAAAAGCCAAACTCGACCCCAATGAGCAAGAGCAACTCGAACAAGAATTAAATATCTTAGAACACGCCGAAGAAGTAAAACAACGCCTTCGGACTGCCTTTGCTTACCTCAACGCCGACGAACAATCCATTGTCTCGGTATTACAGAGTACTGTTTCGAGTCTAAACCCAATCGCATCATATTCGCCTGATTATCAACAATTTAAAGATAGAATCCAGACTTGTTTAATTGAATTAAAGGATGTCTCGCGTGAGATTGAAAACGAAGAAGAAAACATCGAAGTAGATGACGAAAAAGTAAGTAAAATTCAAGAAAGGCTTGACCTGATTTATAAACTACAAACCAAACACGCCGTTAAATCAAACGGAGAATTGCTCGAAATTCAGGCGATTCTCGAAGAGAAAGTAAGTAAAGTACTGAACCTTACCGAAAACCTCGAAGCCGCCAAGCAACGAGTCGATAAAGCTCTCGAAATTGCCACAAAATCGGCAGAATCTCTATCGAAGGCTCGTCAGAAAGTATTAGCCGAAATCGAAAAAAGAGTTGTTGGGCTTTTGGTCGAACTCGGAATGCCAAATTCTTCGCTCAAAATTCAACACAAAAACATAAATTTGAGCAAAGATGGAATCGACCAAATTAACTTCTTGTTTAGTGCCAATAAGGGTATTGCTCCACGCCAATTGAAGGATGTGGCTTCGGGGGGCGAATTTTCGAGATTGATGCTGGCCATCAAGTACGTTTTGGGCGATAAACGCTCATTGCCAACGATAATTTTTGATGAGATTGACACCGGAATTTCGGGCGAGGTTGCCATAAAAGTAGGTAAAATGATGCGTGAGATGGCCAATAGCCTTCAAGTTTTGGCGATTACGCACCTCCACCAAATTGCTGGGCGGGGTACGGCACATTTTTATGTTTACAAAGACAATTCATCGAAAAAAACCGTTAGTAAGGTACGTAAATTATCGCAAGACGAACGCATTATTGAGATTGCCAAGATGATTGGAGGAGAGAATCCATCCGAGAGTGCGATTCATAGTGCTATCGAAATGCTTGGATTTAATGTATAATTGTAGCACGGGTTTCCAACCCGTGTAAATAATGTATTGACTATCAATTAATTAACAATAAATCAATATGAAAAAACTACTCATTTTTGCATTATCATTATTTGTTTTTGCTTGTGGCTCAAAAGATGCCGAAATGGCCGAAAAACTTAAAGAAGAAGCGTTTAAACTTCACGACGAAGTAATGCCAGTAAGCATGAAACTTGAAGACCTGAAAGAGCAAGTAATGAAAAAAGCAGAGGCCGATACGGCACTCAAAGCAAAGGCATTAGAAATTAGCTCAGAACTCGATGGTGCCTACAACGATATGGAGGTTTGGATGCCAAAGCTCGGTGATGCTGCTGATATGCAAGACGTTAAAGAAAAAATCAAGGCATTGACAGAGGCCAAAGCCGAGGGAGAAAAAATTAAAGAAAAAACTGTAGCTGCAAAGCAAAAAGCCGAAGAGTTTCTGAAATAAACAAAAACACAAACCCTGTCAGTGGTCAATAGACCCTGACAGCGGTTTAAATAGGTTGATTTAATGCAATTCTCTCAAAGTCATCAACCAAATCTAAATCCAGCACATAGGTATTCCCGATTTCGTCAGTTTCGAGCATAGGCTTAAACTTAGCCCCAAAGATAAGCTCGTTGTGTATGTAAGATGTACGTGTATGAACCGCATCGGCAAAGGTATCGTCTATTCCTTCTAAAGCAATCAAAAACTCAGTATCTGATGCTTTCATGGTTTCGGGGGTCTCTCCAAAAAGTGGACTTTCTTTAGTAATTGGGTGAACAATCGTCCAGTTTGTCGGAAAAAAACTGACTTTATTCCGTTCTAAATCTAAACCATAGTATCGACGATATGGATGCCCATTTCGGTCTTCAATTCTCGACATCAACAATGAGACTGTTACATTAATCAGTTGATTACTACGCTCATTAACCATTCTAAACATCAAGCCGTTGGTATCGAGATACGGAGCCACTATGATATTTTTGCTGAATCTTATTTTGGGATTGGGCCTCGAAAAACGTCCGTAAATCAAACCTGTGATGATAGCAAAGGTCGTAAGCCCAACAAGCGATTCGATTGCCGCCACAAAACTCATCAAAAAACCAGTTGGGGCAATTCTTCCGTAACCAACCGTTGTCAATGTTTGTGAGCTAAAAAAGAACGCATCCCAAAACTGAGCGTGAGCAGTCGAAGTATCAATACCAGTCAGGTGTTCGATACCAATTAAGTAGTAAATACCCGCAAAAAGCAGATTTAAAAATGTATAATAAACAAAAATCAAGAAGATGAATTTCCGCCACGACATTACTATTAGCCGGTGGTAGGCATTCAGCCAAGTACTGAAAGACTGCCCTTTGCGGCGAACATTAAAAAGTCCATCTTTTTTGATGAGGCGAGTGCTGCGTTCGGTAAGTTTAGTACCAAAACCTAAGTCTTGGCGGCTTTTTTCACGTTCGACAAGTGTATCTTTCGACATAAAGTGTAGCTACGATGTATATTTTCAATATTTGTAGCATTATAACCACTAAACCAACAAAGAGGTTCAGATTACAGAAACACAACGTCTTCTACTGTTGTCTCACCAGTTTCTTTGTTGATGATGTCTATTACTTTAGATTTGGCCATGAATAACTCCTGTCGAAGCGGTGCAGAGTCTATTTTTAGATAAAGAACCTTATTTTTTACATACAATTCTCGTGTACGAGACGCAATGTATTTACCCATCATTTTTTCCCAAAAAGCCACCAAATAAGTTTCATTAAACTTCTTTTTGAGGTCAAAAGTCTTCAATAATGCCTCAATGGCATCTTTCATGGGCGTAGCCTGCGAACGACGTGTAGTTTCGGATGGCATTATAATTCTTTTAAAATATCAAGAAATCTATTCAGATTTATTACCCTAACATTCGGAAAACTTTGCTTACTTAAAACATCGAAATGCTTGTCATGGCTAACGAGAAAATTTGCATTTGAAGAAATCGCAGCATCTACAAATTTATTATCATCGTAATCTTGGGTAATTAATCCCTACTTAAAATATATTTCAGTCGAGACCACTAAGTCGAATAATCCGCTACGATAAGCATCAAATATGGAACGATAAATCGAAAATTTTGGGAATAATTGCCAAAAAACAATTGGTATCAATCAAAACTCTCATTATTCTTTCTCGTAAGTTGTGCGAGAATGTTTACCAAGCCATTCATCAATTTTCTCAGTTCTCCAACCATGTTTTTCAAACAATTCATCAACACCATCATCAACTTTTTTTGTAAAATAATCTGTTAATAGCTGTTTGATTTCCAACAGTTGATTCTCTGGTAAAGGTCTTGAAAAAGTTTTAAGTATTTCTAATTGAAGATTTGTCAGCCATCGTAATTTCTTTTTTCAAAAATAACGAAAAATAATCAATAAAATTCAAATTTATCGACTTTACCACTTACCTATTCTGCAACTCGGCTACTTCAAAACTAACCAAAGCACGCTCGGCCGATGACTTTATGAGGGGATTCTTCGGATAATCAATCCGTACTTTTTCGTCGAAATTAGTACCTAATCGCTTTGCCGAAATCGGTAAAATGATTGAATCTTGATAATTTTTCAATGTGCTTTCGGGGCCTTCGATTGTTACAGTATTGGGCAAAATATTTATCGGACTTGATACCACAAAACCACTTGCCAAATCAATAGCAAGACTATCAACTTTGAGCTTGATGGTTTTCTTGAGTTTACGGTCGAAACTCAATTCTAAAGAATCTGAAACAACATAGTTTACACTTGAACCCACAAGCTGCGAAGACAACTTTTTTGCCAACGAAGACGAATTTAACTGATTGATTTTGAGCGGATTACTTATCGGATACACCAATGGCTCTACGCCTACCCAAAGGTTATTTTTGAGTAGTCCCCAGCCTGTGCTTGACAGACTGACGATGATTTCTTGCGGAAGGGGCTTGAGCGGAATGTACGCCTCTTGGTCATACTGAAACTGTATCGGATACGAAACATCGGTAGAGTATCCGTCTTTGCTAAGAGCATCGAGCAGCCAAAAAACTGATGCAGCCCCAAGACAAAGTATAAACGGTCGGAATTTTGACTTGAGCATTTTTTCTGGAATTCATCGTTTGCGACGCAATATCACAAACGATGAATTGATTACTGTTTACTCTTATTTCTTACGTGCAATCGACGATTTTTCGAATGTAAGTCTTGCTCCACCACCAGCCGAGAGCGTAACGGTGTTTTCGTCTTTTGAAAGCACTTTACCGTGTAATCCGCCGATTGTAACAACTTCGTCTCCGTCTTTTAATTCGTCAATCATTTTCTTTTGGTCGTTCTGTTTTTTTTGCTGCGGACGAATCATAAAGAAATAAAAGATGGCAATCATCCCAACCAAAAATAAGATTTGGAACATCCCGCCACCGGCAGCTGCTTGTAGTAAAATCATTGCTTTATTTGTTTCGAGTTTCTGGTATTTATTTAATGAGCAAATTAGTGAATGTATAAATTAGCGAATCATCTATTCATTGATAATAAGCATATTACTTCACTACTTAGCTTCGTTTTTACCTTTCACGACAGCCGTAAAAGTAATTGAGTTTTGGTTTGGATTCCCGTTTGAAAACACCGTAACCATTTTTTTATTGATACCTACTTTATTTTCGGTATTAAACTTTACAGTAATCACATCTTGCTGCCCAACCCCAATTGGTTTTTCGGGTTTTGAAGCAACCGTACAGCCACACTGTACCTGCACATCGTTTATCAAAAGTGGGCTTTTGCCGACATTTCTAAAAGCAAATTTATGCTCTACGACATCCCCTTCTTTGAGTTCGCCGAAATCGAAACTATCTTCCAAAAATTCTAATTTAGGAGCGTTTTCGATGGCCGCCAGCGAGTCGGCGTTGCCTCCTTTGGCCGAAGACGACTGCCCACAAGACATCATAAATCCAACCGAAAAGGCCGCCAAAACAATTGTAATTTGAATCTTTTTCATCTGCTACTTTACTAATACATTCAAAACGATTATTAAAAGTTTCATCCTTTTGATTTTATCTGTTCCATCAAAGACTCTACGTCTTCGAGCAGACGCTCCGCTTTTTGGCGTGCTTCGCTCACGACTTTCTGCCCTTCGGCTTTGGCCGAGCTATCACCACCTGCCATTTCGAGAGCGACTTCATCGCCTCTTTCAATCAAATCCGTAATGAATTTTTGTAATTGCTCACGGTAATTCTTGAGGCGATACGACAGTTTATCACGTGTAACCTCGCCTTTATCGGGTGCGTAGAGAATCCCGATGGCTGCACCGGTGGCAACACCTGCCAAAAATGCTATAAAACTTCTTGATGAATTGCTCATTTTTCAAAAATTAGTTAATCGTTATATGTTAATCGAAAGTTTCTCTATTAACGATTTTCAATTAACGAAATTTATTTATTATCCAGCATTCCACGCCCTGTTTTGCGGATAATGCCTTTGTCTTTTAATTCTTTTGATAACGAATCCAGCACGCCGTTGATGAATTGTCCACTTTTAGGTGTGCTGTAATCTTTGGCGATTTCGATGATTTCGTTGATAGTAACTTTTATCGGAATACTCGGAAAATTTATCAGTTCGGTCAATCCCATCATCATCAGAATTTTATCCATGATGGCGATACGCTCGTAATCCCAGTTTTTAAGTTTCGGAACCAGATACTCCTCTAACTCGTTGTTATCATAGATTGTCTTCCGATACAAAGTTTGTAAAAATTCTTTACTTTGTTCCCAATCTTCTTCCAATAATTCTACTTTTATTTTGCCAGTTTCGACGATAGATTGAATCGTATGCGTAACCATTGCACGGAGCGTCTCGATGTCATCGACGAGGTACATATTCTCACGGTCGAAGTACTCCATCGTAATCTCGTGTTTCAAGATAACGTTTTTGAGCAAATACTTCAAAATCGCAACGTCTTCGTCGAGCGTATGGTTTTTCTTGGAGCAATATTCGGTATAATAAGGATTTTTCTTGACGGCCTCACGGTAAAACTTCGCAATCAGCACTTGCTCGTTTTTCCAATTTGCGTTTCGTCTGATTTGTTGTAGTTCGAAGTTTCTATCGTGCCTAATTGCTTTAACAACTTGATTATCAACTAATTTGGAATCAGTGTCGTCGAGCTTGGCACGGTCGGCTACTTCGATATAAAGAGCCAAGATGAGTAGATACAAATCATAGACCTTTTCGGCTTCGGCAATACTACGATTGGCATAATGCTCAGCATCTTTGCGGTTACGCATCAGATACATATCACGAGCTTTATCAACGGCATTTTTGACTTCTCTCGGTGGGTCAAAATCGTCTTTTTTTGCAGTTTTCGAGATGGTTTCTGTAAAAATTTGCTGTGATAGTTTTCGGTAACCTTCCAGTTTTTCACGGTCTTGGTATTCCATCGAATTGAGGTCTGGAGCAAAAGTCTCGGCGATTAAATCCATTCCTAACTGAAAATTGGCACCTTCGGCCTGTTTGTAGGCAAACAAGGCTTGCATCGCACGTATCCGTATGAGTCGTCTATTAAGCATTGGCGTTCAAAGAACTATTTTTTTGCAAAGGTACGGATTTTTGAGGACAAAAAAAACCTTGTGAGTCTGGAAAACCCACAAGGTATTGAAATTATTGTTGTTAAATTTTAGGTGATGCTTCTGTCTCGCCAACGCTTTGCCTTTCGTCTCGAAAACGTAATTACAAACGAATTGGACAATTTCATTGAGTCTTTTTGCTCTTCGATAACGTATTGGCTATTTATCATGTATGTTTTATTCATTCGGATAAATGCAAATTGACTGAATCGTTCTTCGAGTTTTTTGAGGGTTGTCGCAACAACCAGTTTTGTACCATCTATCAAATAAACAATCGAATAATTGACATCGGCTTGTAGCATTATTACCTCATCGGGGCATACTTTCTGCCGCCCTCCGATGGCGATTTGAATGGAGTTTTCTATGGTTTTCATGGCTTGTCATAATATTAGTTTTCATAAACAATCAATACTGTAAATGGCTTGCTAAGAATACTCGCACTATTTCCTGCTTTGTTTTCTACAATAATCGACCCCACACCATCGACATAGGCATTACATTCATAGCCGTTATCTTTATTGAAACCATCAGGAACACTGGCACTTCCAAAATAATTTACCATTACTCTAATCGAAAGAATTTTTGCATCGGTAATACCATGATTTACCAGAACGATTCCACCTTGTGTTGACGAAGTTGTACCAGTGAGTTTTTTCATCTTGATACTCGGAGCATCGCTACCCAATTTTGTAAAACCCTGATGCTCCGAATTACCGTTGCCGTATAATCTCAAAACATTATTGCCAGTGCCGACCCCCGTTGAGTAGTAAAAATTCATCTCGGCA
>JALOLV010000111.1 GCA_025455785.1 Spirosomataceae bacterium
GCAAATGGGCGAATTAGAACTTGCCGAAGCGGTTGGTAAAGGTCTAACCGTTACGTTTGTTGTAGCCGTTGTGGTGCAACCATTCAGTGTAACCGTTAAAGTATAAACCCCCGACATTGAAGGTGTTGCATTGCTGATGCTCGGATTTTGTAATGTCGAATTAAAACCATTTGCACCAGTCCACGAGTAAGTTGAGCCAGCCGTTCCGTTGCCTGATAAATTCAAAATTGTATTCTCACAAATGGGTGAATTAGAACTTGCCGAAGCAGTTGGTAAAGGTCTAACCGTTACGCTTGTTGTAGCTGTTGTGGTACATCCATTGAGAGTAACCGTCAAAGTGTAAACCCCTGACATTGAAGGTATTGCATTGCTGATACTTGGATTTTGTAAGGTCGAATTAAAACCATTTACGCCGTTCCACGAATAAGTTGAACCAGCCGTTCCATTACCAGATAAATTCAAATTTGTATTCTCACAAATGGGTGAATTAGAACTTGCCGAAGCAGTCGGCAAAGGTCTAACCGTTACGCTTGTGGTACTTGATGCACTACAACCACTCGCTGTCGAGGTCAGTGTGTAAATTCCTGAGGCAGTTGTTGTGGCATTTAAGATGGTCGGATTCTGAAGATTAGAAGTAAAGCCATTAGGCCCAGACCAAATATAAGTCATCCCCGTTGCTCCACCTGAGGCCGTCAGAGATAAGTTTGTGCCTACACAAACGGGAGAATTACTCGTTGCTGTCACTACTGGTACAGGCCTTATACTAACAACTACCGTTGCGGTTGCTGTGCAAGCATTCAAAGTAGCTGTTACGGTGTAAGTACCAGTTGCGGCGGTATTTACATTTGAAATGTTCGGATTCTGAGCGGTTGAAGTAAACCCATTTGGCCCCAACCATGTAAAAGTCGAACCTGCCGTACCCGAACTCGTCAGATTTAAGGTTGTTCCCTGACAAATCGGTGAATTTGACCCTCCCGAAACCGTGGGTAAAGGCCTGATTGTTACCGAGGTTGTTACTGTTGCTGTACATCCATTGAGGTTTGCAGTTAGGCTGTAAGTTCCACCGGCAGCCAAAGTAGCGTTGGTAATAGTTGGGTTTTGTTGTGTTGAATTAAACCCATTGGGCCCTACCCAAGAGAACGTAGAACCTGCCGTTGCGGTGCTATTCAGATTGAGTGTTTGATTAAGGCATATTGGCGAATTACTACTAATCGAAACCGTTGGATTTGGCTTCACATTGACAACAATTTCTTGAATATCTGAGCATCCGTTTACGCTTTTGCACACAAAATAACTTCTTGTATTAGTAGGGCAGACAGTACTACTACTCAACGCATTTGCATAGTTTTGTGCATCGTTGAGGGTATTATAATATTTTATATCAACAGTAACGCCGGTTGGGTAGTTTGTAGTCTGGTCTGTCCAGAGAGTGGCCAAATCAATACACCTACCAGAGCATATTTCTCCGTTAGAAGAAGTTAGGTTTGGGTAAGGCGATACTGTTACGTTTAGTATAGGAGTAGATGCTATCCGACAGGTTACAAGCCCGATATTACCATTTTCGGATGCTAAAATCCTAAAGGCATAATTCCCCGGAGTGGTTGTTGGAAAATTATAGCTTGTCGAAGTTGCTCCCGATACATTCGTCCAATTTACACCACCATCGGTGCTTTGTTGCCACTGGTAAACGGGACTATTGTATCCTGCCGATATATTAGCCGATAAACTAATTGGCTGACCAACACATACTCTCCCACTACTCGGATTCATGGTCGCTGTTAGTGTTGGACCACAAGCCCTAAACTGTATATCATCTAAAGCGATGTCGTTTCCGCAACCGCCCGGAGCATTATTGATTATTTTTAAGACAACCGTCGAAACCCCAGTAGGTGTCGTAAAAAAAGTAGCGTGTCGTACCCAATTGATACTGGTCGATTCGGTAATTACTCCAGTATTGTAAGTTTTCAGGACAGTTCCTGATGTGGTTTCTATTCTGAATGTAAGATTAGGACGTGCCGGATTGGGCAAACAAGCGGTGGTTTTGAGTAGATTTATGACCCATGCCGAAAACTCATAGGTTGTTCCACCGCAGAGTCCTGATATATTTTGTTTGAAGAATTCTCCGGCTGTAAACGAAGCATTAACAACCATCATATAACCATTGACATCGCCCGGAGTGTGGTCTTCTGAAAGGTAATGCCAAGTGTTGCCAAAGCATGAAGTCGAATTATTAGTGCCGGTTGAATTACGAATTGCGTAAAAGCCATCAGATGGGCAATCGTTGGTGATGTATGTATAAGTCGTTTGTCCAGCTACTAAGGCTGCCCCCGGATTAGCCCCCGCACCGTAAGTCACATTTACGACGGGGTCGCCCAATGAGCCACCGCACGACTGTGCCATTGAGTTATTCGAGAATAACCAAAATATTAGGAAACTACAAAAAATAGTACTCCATAAATATTTTAACTTAGAAAGCATTTGTCACAGCAAATTTATAATTCCGTTCGAGGAATCAATTGTTTTATAATCAATTCAGGTTGCAGTTTGATATAGTTACTAATCTTGTCTTACATAGATTTTATTGAAAACCTCACTTCTTTTTCAATTTAATTATCTCTTGTTTTAATTCTTCAATCATGGTTTGTTGCTCCTGAATCGCCCTTGTAAGTATCGGAATCAGCTCCAAATAATTCACACTCAAATACTCTTGCGAATCGCTTATTTTTGCCTTTGTTTTTTCGTCATATTTTGCCGGATGAACATTTTTTGAGACAATTTCAGGCAGAATCTGCTGTACCTCTTGTGCCAAGAAACCCCGATGCCTGACCGAATTATCCATTGATTTGATTGTCGAACTGTTGTACTGATAACTGTAAGTTTTCAGCTTTAGAATCTCCGATAATCCGTTGGTCAATGGATTTATATTAGTCTTAAATCTCGAATCCGAAATCATGTTTATCGTACCTACGACCGTAACGTTTCCGTCAAAATATCCAGCATATTTTACACCATTGCCGAATGCTTCGCCGTACACACCGTAGCTTGCACGTGCCGAAGCGTATCCAAATGTTGTGCCATAAACGCCAAAGGCAGCTCCAGCATTATCGTTGGTAGCGTATCCTTTTACACCAAAGTTGTCGTTGACACCCCCGAAGGTAGCCAAGCCCAACACGCCCGTGTTAAAAATGGCGGTGTTGTTGGTTAGCCCAAAGAGACCCGCATTTTGGATTTCAGAATTTGCCGAAAAACCATACACCCCAAAAACTTCATTACTGGTAGTATTTGGATTAGCCTCGGCGGTGATAGAAGTAAATGCTTGGCCGCTTATCTGCGTAACAGTAGGTACACTCCCGACTCCCTTTATGTGTAGCCTTGCTCTCGGAACCGAGCCGTCATTGTTGATACTCACCTCTCGGGTATTGAGAGTATTGGGTTGAAGCGATACCGATTGGGCTACCGTAATCTGGTAGCCCATCAGTAAGATTATAGAGAAAGCACGTAAGTTTTTCATTTAGTGGGTTATGTTAGGAAAGCAATAAACCTACTTAGAAAAAACGTGCCTATTTTTCTGGATAATTATTGAGTGGATACAAATCCAAAAAAAAATTATTGAACGGTATAATACTTAATTCTGTATGAGTTGAGATTCAATCATCCTGATTTCATTTCTGACATCAGCTTTGGTATTAAAATGATTGAGTTTAGTCAGTAAATCGTTCAAAAACTTCTGGTGAGACTCTGTGCCGCTTTGCATTGGGCGGTGGTTCAGAGAGGTTTTTATCTTGCCCCATTCACTGATAAATTGTTTCATTTCTTCGGTAAAATATACCTCCGAGAACTTCTCAAAAATGTACTGCTCGGCTACTTCGTTTGGGTGAATCATATCGGCTTTGTAGAAACGGTAATCCCGCAAATCATCCATCATAATCTCGTAGCTCGGAAAATACTCTACGTCGGCAAAATCTTGTTCCAAACTATAACAGGCCGACCGCAAAATGCTCTTACTTACCGAGTTTAGCTGCAATATTTCGCGGGTGTGTCGCACTGGGCTAACGGTCAGAATAATCTTAATCTTGCTATTGTGCATCTTGAGTTGCTCATACATAGCCTTAAACCTCAGCGAAATATCTTTCACTGTGAGCATCTCTTTGTTGAAATGATTGCTCGGCATTTTGTGGCAATTTGAGATAATTTGGCTGTTTTCTTTAAGTTGATGCACGATGGCAGTGCCGAGCGTGATGACCAAATAATTAGCTTTTTTAAGAAACTGACTGACCGATTGATGCGTAGCGTTGAGTTCGGCTTCGAGTCTTTCTCGTGAATCAGACCAAAATTTTGAATGAAAATCATAATGATGCCAAACGCCTTTGTTTTCTAAGAATAAGTGCTTGAAAACAGGCTGATTTTGGAGGCTATGACTCACCAATTTGAAGATAGAGACGGGGTTAAATACAGTCCCATAAGGATTACAGAGACATTGTATTTTATTTTCAGATAATTGATTCCCCAAAACCTCGGAAAAACATGAGCCGATGGTAATGAGTTTAGAATCGCTGTTTATCCGAAAACGTGAGGGCGAAACCTCGATTTCGGTACGAAACTCCATGTGTAATACTTTTAGTGATTTATAGGGATAGGTAATGTCTTGATTATCAGACGGTTGCGAAATTATACTTAAATACAAATATTTGCAAGGTTTTTGCGGGATATTCACAAAAGATAATTTTGAAATAACATTTCACCGAGCCAAATTGCGATGAAATTATTTGATTCAATTTTTCGTTAGATTTGTAACACGGGATGCAATTTCGTGTACTCAATTTTTATCATCATGAAGCTCATTAACCTAAAATTTGTTGTCATTTTGCTACTTCCATTGCTTTCGATGGGGCAATTCAAGACAATTTCGGTGCAAGATACCACCGACTTCATCCTGAATGCAGGTAATGCGTCGGTTCTTCAAAAGTCAAGAGAATTACTCACCAAAGCCGAGCATCAACAGTTTATCGAAGAATTTAATAAAAAATTTGCCAAAGATTTTGATGATGAATGGCAGTATGCCCAATTGATGAATAAAAATGTCGATGACTGGGAGATGGATTTATATGACCGCCGCCTCAAACAAGCGGATTTTTTCAAGACATATCCTCAAAAAACTCAACTCTCGCCCGATTTTCAGAAATGGGTCGAAAACCAAATCCGTTGGAACTATTGGCATCAATTATTGGCGTACTCAATCATCCGCAGCAACAAAGACACCAAACTCACTCGGGTAGTTTCGTTGCCTTCTGTTATGACCGAAGCCCTCGACCCATCTAAGGTGAACGACGAAACAGCTTTGACATCGGAGGCATACCGAAACTTCTTGCCGTTTTTTGTAACTTACTTTAATTCAAAATCAAACGGATTTCAGAAGTACGGTTCGGGAGCCAATGCCGCCGAGCAAGCAGCATCGAATGTGCAAGGCGTAACCGATAAAGCGACCATTGCCCAGCAGTATCTCAAAGGCGATGTACTCGATTATACACTGACCAAACTCTTGTATGACAACTGCGGACGCCTTACGCCTACGGCTGCTAAATATTGGATTGGGCAGGTAAAATCGGATAAATATCAAGCCGTTCTCAATGAACATTGTAAAGAAACACTCACTCGCATTGAGGTTGTTGAAACCAAGAAAAAAGAAGAAAAACCAAAAAACCGTGCCGAAAGCGGTAATCTACCATTATTGACCGACATGAAAGGCAATAAGTTCTCTTTTGCCGATTTCAAGGGCAAAGTAATTTACGTAGATTTTTGGGCGAGTTGGTGCGGGCCGTGCCGTCAGCAGTTTCCGTTCTCAAAGCAAATGCACGATGGCTTGAGCGATAAAGAAAAGAAAAAAATTGTATTTTTGTATATCTCAATAGACGAAGACTTGGATGCTTGGAAGAATGCCGTACAGCAACTGAAATTAGACAATGGCGAAAACGGACATTCGATTCCTGCCGCTCAGAAATACCAAGTAAATAGTATTCCGAGATACATGATTATTGATAAAAACGGAAATATCGTGAATCCTGATGCTCCACGTCCAAGCGACCCATCGGCTTTAGAATTATTGAAAAAATTGATGAATGAAGTGTAAATTGAGGTTATTTTAGTCGAATTGTAATCTCTAAAAATTATTGAAACCATGAAATATGTATTTCTCGCAATATTATTAATAGCCTTTGTACCTCCGCTTCGCAGGTTTATTTTTCAGTTGTTAGTAGGCAATCAGATTGCCAAACAGCAAAAACGCTACAACGACATGATGCAGAAGAATATGCGTAAACAAGGCGATGTTTGGGTGGACCCAAATCCTAAAAATAAGCCAAATTCGGACCGTGGTCAATACGTAGATTTTGAAGAAGTAAAAGAGTAGTACGCGTTTTTAACCCGTACAGTTTATTAAGCAAAAAATTGTTTTTCAGAACCATATTTTATGTTAAAAAAACTTTTAGACTCAACCAAACCACTCGCCAGCACCGATTTAGCTATGTTAATTCTCAGAATCGGACTTGCTTTATTAATGATTCCGCACGGACACGATAAATTTAAAACACTTTGGGATGGCGGCGGGGGCGATTTTCCCGACCCGCTGCACGTTTCGCCTAAGTTTTCGCTGTTCTTGACTGTTTTTGCCGAATTCATCTGCTCAATTCTCCTTGCCGTTGGCCTATTTTCGAGATTTGCCTTGATATTTTTGATGGGATGTATGTTTATCATTGCATTTAGCATACATGGTAGCGACCCACTCGGCGATAAAGAACACGCTCTGCTTTATTTTGTAGGATACATCGTTATTTTCTTGATTGGGGTTGGTAAATACTCGCTCGATAATCGTTATTTCAAAAAGTAGGCTGTCTAAAACAACAAATTGTTTCGAATAAGTAGATTAATCAAATAAAAATTGACTATCAGATTTGTAAAATAATATTCGAGAATTCTGGAAGATTCGAATAATTCTACATTACTACTTATATTAGTATGATTTTTGTTGTGAAATGAATCATTAAGCAAGCCTTCTTCATGAAAAAAATATTTTTGTATATCTTCTTTTTTATTCCAGTCGCTGGTGTTGGGGCGGGCATAAAATTTTATGAAGGCACTTGGAGTCAAGTACTTGCCGAAGCCCAAAAGCAGAATAAGACTATTTTTATAGATATTTTCACCACTTGGTGCGGGCCTTGTAAACAGATGTCTAATAACATCTTCACCAACGACCGAGTAGGAGAGAGATACAACGCTACATTCATCAATTATAAAATAGATGCCGAAAAAGGCGAAGGAATCGAGCTTGCCAAAAAGTTTGCCATTACGGCTTATCCGACCTATCTTTTTGTGAGTCCTGAGGGTGAGTTAATCTATCGCTCGCTCGGTTCGATGCCCGTTGAGAAGTTTCTGGGCGAAGCCGACAAAGCAATCGAATTTGCCAAAATATTCAGTCCGATAGCAGTCATGGACAGAAGCTACGCTGCGGGTAAACGTACACCAGAGTTTTTGTACGAATACCTCAAACGTAAAAACATGACCAATAGCGATAACGCAGCACTGACCGAAGAATACATTAAATCTATCAGTGAATCTGAATACAAAACCGAGAAAGTCTTGGCTGTGATTGCCCCAAATGTCAATTCGATTGATTCTAAAGCGTTCGAGATATTGGTCAGTTCATTGAGTCGTTTTATGTACCTGACCAACCAGCAACAAAAAGCGGTTTTGCAAGGAATCTCAAAAGCTAAAATACAAACACTACGCAAAGCAATTGAGAAAAAAGACAAATATTTGCTTGAAAAACTCGTTGACGTAGTGCGAGAGACCTCATACAGTGCCAATGGTGCCAAAGCCGAGGAGCGTCAGTTTAGGATGGATTACGCCAAAGCAACCCGCGATGGTGAGAACTTTAAGAAAATCGCCACTGCCGAAGCTTCGTTTTTGATGAGTATAACAGCCGCTGATTTAGAAAAAGAAACACTGAAACTTTATCAGGCTCTCAAAGAAAAAAATCTTGACGAAAACTCACCGCAGTACCTGATGATGCACGAAAGCCTCAAAGATGGAGCCAAAAAAGCAACGGCTTTTCAGCTTAATGAATACGCTTGGGGGTACGTACAGATGATAGATAACCGCCGCGATTTAGAAGAAGCCTCGAAGTGGTCGGCTCGTGCGGTTGAGTTGATAGAAAGTCCCGCCAACCTCGATACATACGCCAATCTGCAATACAAGTTAGGTGATAAAAAATTGGCTCTCAAAACTCAGAAAAAAGCCATAAAAATAGCTAAAAAGCTAAATGAGGACACCACCGAGCTTGAAGAGACATTAAAAAACATGAAGCGTGGCAGCTTAAAAGCCATTGAATAATATTGTAAAACGATTTTACGAATCGTGTATCAAATACTCTTGAACCCATGAGAAAGCTAATATTAGCAACGATTTTATTAAGTACTTTCTTTATTTCTTGTAGCCGGCAAGTAGTAAAAATGAATTTCATCAAAGAAAAAGACCGAGATTTTGAGCAGATTTTGGCACTTGCCAAACAGCAAAATAAAATGGTCTTTGTCGATGTCTATACCACTTGGTGCGGCCCTTGCAAATGGATGGATGAAAACGTTTTTTCGGATGCAAGAGTTGCCGAGAAATTCAATAAAAAATTCATTAATTATAAGATTGACGGTGAGTCTTTTGAGGGTGTCAATGTCGTGATTAAATACAGCGTTGGAGCTTATCCGACTTATATTTTTGTAAAACCAGACGGAACTCCACTACACCGAATCGAAGGCATGATGGGGGTCGAAGGATTAATCCAAGAAGCTGATTTTGCCGCAAACCTGCTAAGAAAACAATAAAAATGCCCCCAAAAAACGATTGAGAGCATTTATTCGATTTGAATCTGTGTTTTAGGTTGTTTATATATCATTTGCCCACCGGCGGGCGGTATTCTTCAAACGGAATCTTGAGTAAACTCTGCATCTTTGAGTGTTCGTCCAAAGTCATATATGTTCCGAATAATCTATCCCAAATCGAGAAGATATTACCATAGTTAGAGTCTGTATAAGGCAATACATAATGGTGATGTACTTTGTGCATATCAGGCGATACAATCACCCAACTGATAGCGTTATCGAGCCATTTTGGAATCACGATATTGGCATGATTAAACTGTGAAAGTAGTACCGAAAATGCCTGGTACATAAATATCAACCACATCGGAGCCCCAATCAGAATCGCCCCAGCCGAAGTAAAAATAAATCTAAATACACTCTCGCCCGGATGGTGGCGGTTGGCCGAAGTAGTATCTACCGTAGTATCAGTATGGTGAATCAGGTGAAACTTCCACATCCAACGTACTTTATGTTCTGCCCAATGTACCAACCATGCTCCAATCAAATCAAGTAAAAGTAAACCAATGAGCATATAGGTCCAAAGCGGCATTTCAGGAAGCCAATTCAAGACTCCGAAATTATTAGCTCCGACCCACTGAATCATCGGATTCAAGACCAATAAAGCCAAGGCAAAATTGATAACGATGGTTGTAAGTGTAAAAAAGATATTGATAGCGGCGTGTGATAACTTATTGTATTGAAATCTAAAAAGTGGAACTGCACTCTCTACAATCCAGAAAAAGGCAATTCCACCTGCCAAAATCGCACTTCGATGCGAAGACGGAATGGTTTTAAAGTATTCAACGACTTGTTCGAGCATAGTTTTTAGGGTTTGATGAATCTCCCAAAATTAACAAATCGTTCGCATAATTGTTATTGATTTAAGTCAAAAATTTCTATGAATGAT
>JALOLV010000112.1 GCA_025455785.1 Spirosomataceae bacterium
AAATCGGCGGTTGTATAAACGATTTTTTGTGGTTCAACTTTTGTTACACCAATGTTTGATTTTACGACCACCTCGGCCAAATTATTTATTTTGGCTTGCACCGCCAACTCATCAAATTTAAGCGTTTGATTTTTCTCAGAAATCACGATTGCCGATTTTATAAGATTCTCAAAACCAACCGCACTGACTTCTAAGCTGTAAGTATCGGGCATAAGATTTGAAAACAAAAATTCACCGTTTTCGCCCGAAAATATCCCTTTTATATCACCTTTCGACGAAGTAAGTTTCAAGGTGGCAAATGGCAGCGGTTCGTTATGAGCTTTATTGAGAAGTTTACCCGAAATTGTGGCTTCTTGGGCAAAAACTGAGCTTGAAATAAAAAAAATAAGCCCAATTAGGAAAGTAAAATTATTTTTCATTTGATTGGAGTAGTTTTTGGGAGTAAAAAAGGAAATCGCAATGGATTTCCTTTTTTATTGCTCAATTAGAACTTAAATCCTGCCGAAACGTAAAATGTACGTCCATCAGCTGGCATAAGCCCGGGACCCGGATATCCACCCGCTCGGCGAGTGAAGTAACGCTCATCGGTTAAGTTGTTTACCCCTGCTTTTACATTATAATGTTTCAAGAATTTAAAACTTGCCGAAAGGTCTTGCACAGTGTAGGCAGGAATCACGCCAGTTGTGGCAGCGGCATTTGGGGTTTCGGTGTTTGAGGCATCGGCGTAGGCTTTGCCAATATCACTCAACTGCCAAGTAACTGAAAACCCTTTTTTATTATATGTAACCCCAAAACGATTGATATTGCGTGGGGCATTCTCAACCCTCTTGCCCGAGAGATTGCCTTCTACCACTTGTCCGTTTACAACCGAAGTGGTTTTGAAATCACGGTAAGTAGCATCGATGAATGCCACCGAAGCAAAGATACTTACATAACCAATTTTAGATTTTTTGAAGAATGCCGTTACGGGGTCAAATTCTACATAACCCTCGAATCCTTGACTTACCGAACGCCCCAAATTAGTACGGAACTGAAAACGCTGATTTGCAGCATTGGTCTGTGTAATTGTCCCGATTCGGTTATCATAATTTACATAAAAATAATCAACATCAAAGTTTAGATAATTTCCGACTTTGCCACGATACCCAAAGTCAAAGTTATAGCCACGGGCATCTTGTAGGTTTTCGTCAATCACATCGGTTGTCGCTGGTGGCGTAAGGTCTGAAATTAAAACGGGGCGGTATGCCTGTGAAATATTACTGTAAAACTCGGTTTGTGGGGTTATGTGGTATTCAAAACCGCCTCCAAAAAGCATAAAACTACGATTACGCGTAATATTATTCAATAAAACAGGATTGCCATTGCTTACTGCAAACTGCCCTTCCATGGTCGAGCTGATATTCTCAACCCTTGCACCAGCCGTAAACAACAACTTCTTGTTAATCCTAAAGATATTCTCAACAAAAGCCGCTTGGTTGATATTTGTAAAGTCTAAATCTCTTGGATAGACGCCCTCCGAAAGGTCGAAATCCATTTTAGTTCCGTTAGTGCCACGCCCCTGTTGTTTACGGTCGATGTGTCCACGGAAATAACGCAAACCCGCCGCCAATGTGTTCTCTATGCCAAGTAAGCGATAATCGGTCAGTAACCTCAATTCTGAGCCATAAGTCGTATAGAAATCTCTATCTACCTGACGCAAAGAAGTCAGATTATCAGCCTCGGTTATGGGTCTTACATTTCCTACGCTATTACGCTCGGCAATCGTAGAAAATGCTTTAAAACTCAATTTGGTCTTTGGACTAAAAATATATTCCGCATTAATGCTCGGAATAAACCATGGTGTGCTGAACCAATTTCTCGAACGTGAACTCTGGCGAGCATCTTGGGCAAACTGAGCATCGGTCAGTCCACCAGCCTGTTGGATTTCGGTCATCATGTAGGTAGCCTCTACGCCTACTTTTAGTTTATTTGATACTGCGTAGCTTAACTCAAGGTGTGCGTGGTCGGTATCGAAACGGCTATTGTCTCGCCAACCATTACCCAAACGTTTCTGATAATAAGCCGTATAACTCAAACGCCCCTCTGTTCCGCCGATATAATTGAAAGTACTAAAAAGACCATTACTACCCGTTGTATTCTGCGATTCTACCGTAAAACGAGTCGAAATATCAGGCTTACGGATAATGAAATTCATTAAACCTCCAAACTGCGAACCATATTGAAGCGAAGAAGCTCCACGCACAATCTCGATTCTATCGACCACTTCCATCGGTGGCGTGTAGTAGGCTTCTGGATAACCCATTGGGTCGGGTGTAATATCATAGCCATTCATGCGAGTATTAAATTCCCACGAACGATTCGGACTTAAACCACGAGACGCCACTCCGAGTTGAACACCCGAACCATCATTTTCCCAAACCGATATTCCGGGCGTGCGTCCAAATATCTGGCGGCTGTTATTCATGGCCAAGTTGGCGTTGAGATTACCGATAACAATCAATTCGTTTTTCTTCGTGGCATTTATTGTGTAGCCTTCAACCTCTGCCAAATGCTCATTGCCCCTAACACCACGGCTTGCTACTACCTGCACATCCTTTAAGGTGTAGGTATCTTCTTCTAAAACCAAATCAACTACTTTAGATTCGTTCTCTTTGAGTTCAATATTTACCTCTTTGGCTTTGAGACCGACACTCGACACTTCTAAAGTATAGCTACCACCTCTTAATGCTTTGATGATGTACTCACCTTTTGCATTTGTCTGCACCCCTCTTACGGTACCTTTAAGGACTACACTTGCCCCGACAACTACCTGTTTTTGATTATCAATTATATTGCCACTGATGATTGCTTTCTGTCCAGAAGCAACCCCAGCCACAAACAACAAACTAAAAATAGTACAAAATAAAGACTTCATATTGATTTACTTATTTTTGTTTAGACCAATTCTAAATAATATCACAAAAGTAGATACGAAATTTGAACTTGCAAGGATTTATTTAGAATAATTTTAAATAACTGACCAAAATCATAAAATTCAATTAAAAAAAAAGCGATTTTTGTAATGTTATTTAGAATCTATTTAGTTAGTAGAATTGTTTTTATTTAGAATAAATTTAAATAAATCTTGACATATATTTATATACTGGTTATTTTTGTAATATATTTTAAGATAAATCATAGAAATGTACAAAAAAGAAAATCATATTCATGAACTTTACACTACTCCAAAAGGCAGTGTACATCAGTGTGATTTGACCGATAAAATATATCTGACTTTCAAAGACAGCGTACTGGCATTCAAGATTCAAGACTTTTTGATGTTTCGCCGTAAAGTCCACGCTGTTGATATTCACGAAATGATTTTTAATCTTTCGGACAAATACGATTTTGAAGTAATTGAGTCTCAACAATACCAGTTTTCGCTCAAACTGACGCTCTGTGATATTATTCAACTCCGTG
This sequence comes from Spirosomataceae bacterium, assembly GCA_025455785.1. Classification (GTDB taxonomy): domain Bacteria; phylum Bacteroidota; class Bacteroidia; order Cytophagales; family Spirosomataceae; genus JALOLV01. The sequence continues at coordinate 3,460 of JALOLV010000112.1, forward strand.
AGCTACTCGATGGGGCAAGGTTTACTATCGAGATGTACTCGATGCTACATGAAGTCTTAGGAGACTTCGAGATTGCTTAATTAGATTTAGTACAAATTTCTGCTGTTTTCGATTCGCTCGGTAACTTTCTGGTGTAAATATTGTTAATATTGTAAATGATATTAAACAAAAAATAAATGAAAGACTTACTAAGACTACGCACCTCGCTCAAAGAGGAAATTGAGATAATATTGAATGCCCAATGCAAAATGGAAGCAGAGGCATCGCAAAAATACTTAGCTATGGCTTCTTGGTTGGATAGAAATGGTTTTGCCAAGTCGGCAGAATATCTCTACGCCCAAGCCGAAGAAGAGCGTCAGCATTTTTTGAAAATATTCAAATATATCACCGAAGTCGGCGGAACAGCCATTACGCCAATTGTTGGTGAAGTACCGCAGGAGTATCCAACATTCAAAAGTGTTTTTGAGGCGGCACTCCAAAGCGAAATAGCCGTAACAAATGCCATCAATAAGATTGTGGCCAAATGCCGAGAAGTAAACGATTATGCCACCGAAGATTTTATGATGTGGTATGTAACCGAACAACGTGAAGAAGAAAAAAATGCTCGACGTGCTTTAGAGTTATTCGATTTGATTGACTCCGAAAGCCCAACCGGAAAATTTGTCTTAGACAAAGAAATAGCTAAAATAGGCGAGGCCGAAAACGAGTAGTATCGCAGAGTAGGTTATCGTGTTTTTGGATATGCCAAGGCTCAGAGACTTGACATATCCAAAAACTAAAGATTAGCAATAATTTCGTCGATGTCCTTATGAGAAGTCTCTGAATACCATAGATTCGCGGGCTGAACCGAAAAGATTGGAGCGTGTTTACAACGGTCCGAACACTCCATTTTAAAGATTTCAACTTCGTTTTTCAATCCGTTTTCTTTCAAACACTCTTTTAGGTATTTTCTAACTTCTTTGTGCTTGCCGCATTTGCTACCATCGCAGACAAATATTGCTTTTTCGGGAAAATGAACTTTTTTCATCGCCAAAATTTAGATTAATCATACAATAACATCAACCACCAGCTTTTTTTGCTTTGTAGTTATTCTTCAACAAAAAATCAAGGATTTTATCACGGTGGTCGCCTTGTATCAAAATTTCTTCATCTTTGGCACTTCCCCCTGCCCCACATAAATTCTGGATTCTCTTTCTAAGTTCTTGTAAATCAGCATCCTGACCAATAAATCCTGTGATTCGGCTCACAATTTTGTTTCCACCTTTGCGGTCGAGCCAAATCTTGAGGTTTTGTTGCTGTGGGGGCAATGTCTCAATCGCATCAAACTCATCTTCAAATTTATAATCGGGATTGGTCGAATACACAATCCCATCTGTACTTCTTTTATTTTTCGACATGATAATTTCAAGTTTCGTAATAGAAATCGCCTAAGGCATCATTACATTCAAAGATTTTTCAAAAACCTTGATTTTCAATTCATTAGTATTCAATTGCATGGGTTCGCCGTCGTAGTGAATTAAAAAGTTTTTCTCCGAATTAACCGTAAATTTTTTCCCTCTGAATGCTTCAACGTACTGAGAATCGGGCAGAGTTCCGTTGAATAATTGCCCAATCAACAACGGAGCCGCCAAAAAAGGATGCGGATTCAAAATAGTACAATCTATAAAACCATCATCAATCGTAGCCGATGGGGCTACCAAAGCATCATTGCCAAATTGCCTCGCATTAGCAAAAGTCATACTAAATACTTGATAATCGAGCCCAGCAAAAGAAATTTGCAGGGGTTTATACTTCCAATATTCTTGTAAACCTACTTTTATGTAATTCCGGAGACCACGACTACTCAGTTTTGAAAAAACCTCGGCACAATGAGCATCAAAGCCTATGCCCGCAGTACAAAAAAATGGATTGTCGTTTATCTCGCACGAATCAATTTTTATTCGACTTGCCTGATTCAGTTGGCCGATTGCCTTACTCGGCGTCATAGAAATACCTAATTCACGAGCAAGACCATTCCCCGACCCCATCGGAATTATTCCAACAGACGTCCCTGTACCAACAGTAACCTTTGCAATCTCATTAACAGTACCATCTCCGCCAATCGCAACCACTATCTCAAATTGCTTTTTAACCGCATCTTCCGTAATTTTGGATGCGTGTCCTGCATATTCTGTCTGTATAATTTTTGGGTTGAATAGCCGTTTATCTAATTGATTTTCAATCAGTTGTGGTATCTCCGACTTTGCCTTTCTATTGCCCGAATTTGGGTTAATGATAAATAATATATCTTGCTTACTCACAATTTTATGGGTAATTTTACCAAAACAATCTGTCGAAATCCAATACCCTGACAGGTCAGGATTCGGCATCAACCAAACATTATTGCTAATAAATGAAAAAAGTTTTACAAATATCTACTTTTCTCTTGATTTCGACTCTATCTTTTGCACAAGTTTCTAAAGACAGAGCGGATGTATTGAAGGTTTTGGCTCGTCAGAACGAAAACTGGAACAAAGGCAATATTGATGCCTTCATGGAAGACTATCTAAAATCGGATTCGTTGATGTTTATTGGAGCGGGCGGAATAACGTATGGCTGGCAGGCCACCAAAGACCGATATTTCAAAAGCTACCCTGACCGTGCAACGATGGGGCAGCTCAAGTTTGATATTCTAAAAACTGACTTCCACTCGCCAAAAGCCTGCTGGGTATTGGGCAAATGGCATTTGACTCGCCCCGAAAAAGGTGATATTGGTGGGGTTTTTACCTTAATTCTTAAAAAAGTTAATGGTAAATGGCTCATTGTATCTGACCATACGAGTCAGGTAAAGAATTAGACAAGAATCAATATGATACCTAAATTTTTGGGTATGACCATCGTCTGGTCTCTGTACGTAGCATTGTATTTAACCCTTAATTTATAATATCTAATAACAAATCATGAAACCGCAAGTAGGAGACGAATTTAGACACCGTTTTAGATTTACCCAAGAAGATGTAATCAAATTTGCCGAGGTATCGGGCGATAACAACCCAATCCATTTAGATGCCGAATACGCAGCCCAAACTCCGTTTAAGCGTCCGATTATTCATGGACATTTGAGCAGTAGTGTTTTTACGAGATTTCTCGGAACGGGAATCCCCGGTGGCCCCGGTTCGGTATATATCAAGCAGGTTACTGAGTACAAACGCCCGATGTTTGTAGATAACGAATACGAAGTTGTGTTCAGGATTGTTTCGATTGATGAAAAACGGCATATCGCCGAAATCGCCACCGAAATTTTTGACACAACTACCAAAAAAGTAACGATTACGGGTATCGGAACACTGATGAATACCACCCTGTATTAATACAAAAGGCAGAGAAAACTCTCTGCCTTGTTCAATTTCTTTTGTTGGTTTTAGCTTGCATTCTTGATATTCTGCACTTCTGCTCTTGTTGCTTTGGCCCAAGCAGCAACCTGTGCCATACCAGCACGTACACGAGTACCTGCGGCCTTATTGCCTTTGTCGTAGAATTTTTCGAAATCACCTTGTAATGATGCTACGAGGTCGGCGAGTTCATTGTACTTGTTCATAAATCGAAGGGTTTAATGATGTAAAATGCGTACTTTTTGAGAAAAATCGTGCTTGCAATTTACATACTTTATTGTTTTTTACAAATTATTCTATGAAAAATACAATGAATTTGGAGTTGATTTAGCAAAATAACTAATAAATTCGGGATATTTTCGATGATTTAATAATCTCATTGACAAAAAAGTGGCTTTTTCACAAAAAACAAAGGGCTTTTCTTGATTGAAAAAGCCCTTTGTTTTTTGTATATTCTGTGCAAATTACGCCAATACCTGATTTGCGTATTCGCCAGCTTTCAATCTCTGCTGTACGAGTTCAAATTGGCTCAAGGTATATTCTACATCTTCGAGCGTATGCGAAGCCGTCGGAATGATACGGAGCATAATCACGCCTTTTGGTACAACTGGATAAACCACAATTGAACAGAAAATACCCATGTTTTCACGCAAATCACGGATTAAGTTTGTTACAGTCGGTAAATCATAATCGCCGTGCAAGAAAACTGGAGTTACTGGCGAAGTCGTATCGCCAATATCGAAACCACGCTGACGGAAACCATCTTGTAAAGCACGCACAATAGTCCAAAGGTTTTCTCTTAATTCTGGATGCTTCTTCATCAATTCCAAACGCTTCATTCCACCAATCACATACGGCATTGGCAATGCCTTAGCATAAGTTTGTGAACGCATGTTGTATTTCAAGAACATCACCACCTCTGGGTCGGCAGCGATAAAGGCCCCGATAGCCGCCATAGATTTGGCGAATGTGCAGAAATGTAAATCTACTTGGTCTTGTACGCCAAAATATTCTGGCACACCCGCACCTGTCGCACCCATTGTGCCGAATCCGTGGGCGTCATCAACCAATAGACGAAAATCAAATTTCTTTTTAAGCTCAACTATTTTATCTAAGCTACCTACTTTGCCCGACATCCCGAAAACGCCCTCAGTAATCACCATTACACCACCGCCACGTTCTTCAGCCAATTTTGTGGCACGAACAAGGTTTTTTTCGAGGCTTTCCATGTCATTGTGGTTAAATTTATAGTATTCACCACCTTTTGCTTTATGAAGACGGATACCATCAATCAAACACGCATGGCTCTCGGCATCGTAAACGATTACATCACGGCGGTCACAGATACACTCAATCACCGACATAACACCTTGATAGCCGTAATTCAACAAAAATGAATCTTCTTTACCTACGTAGTTGGCTAATTGTTTCTCAAATTCTTCGTGAAGCACACTGTTGCCGGTCATCATTCTGGCACCCATCGGATAAGCCAAACCGTATTCGGCGGCAGCCTCAGCATCTACCTGACGTACTTCTGGATGATTTGCTAATCCGAGGTAATTATTCAACGACCAGTTCAACATTCGCTTGCCATTGAATTCCATGTATGGGCCTAATTCGCCTGTCAGTCTTGGAAATGAATAATAATGATGCGACTTTAACTGTTTTGCGGGGTTTCCGATTGGCCCCAAATCGCTAATTTTATCAAAAATATCTTTTGCCATTTTATCAATAAATGAATAGGAGGTATGTGAATCAGCTAATTCACGATACAAAAATAGCTGATTTTGAGCGAATTTCAAATTTGTAATTAGAATATCCCTAAGACCTATACTAAATATCCAATGTTTTTATTGGAAAAAGACAAAACAAGACCAAACTTTGTATAAACTATTAACCCATCTTATCCCTGAAGGGGAAAAGAATATAAACCTCCAATGCCAGAAATAAAGAAGATTTTAGTTGCCAATCGTGGAGAGATTGCAATACGGGTCATGCGAACCGCAAGAGAAATGGGTATAAAAACCGTTGCTGTTTTCAGCGAAGCTGATAGGAAATTCCCCCACGTCAAGATGGCTGATGAAGCCGTTTGTATAGGGCCAGCCCCATCAAAAGAATCATACCTAAAAGGCGATACAATCATTGAGGTAGCCAAATCGCTCGGAGTAGATGC
>JALOLV010000493.1 GCA_025455785.1 Spirosomataceae bacterium
GCAAAGTGCAGAGCGATTCGGCTTCCCATAATCCCCGCACCTAATACTGCTACTTTTTTTATGCTACGATTCATTTATTGTTGATTTTGTATTTTTCTGAATATGTCAATAACGCTGACAGGGGTTTTAGAACCCTGTCAGCGTTTAAAAGGTCATTTTTTCAAGACCCAAGCCCAAATCATTTCTGCTACTACGACCTCCTCACCCGTCGAGTCGGTGACAGAAATCGGTACTGATAAATCTCCTTTTTCGGTATTTTTAATAAAATTGATTTGCTCTTCAGATAATTTAGCTGTTGCTTTTTGCTGCCCGACACTCCGTTTGATGAATTTTACCGAGAGGTTTTTCATCAAAGGTAATTTGTCATCGGGGATATTCATGCCCACAATCATACCCGTAGCGGTTTCGGCGAGTAGGGTAGTGGCGGCGGCGTGAATCTGCCCGATGTGGTTTTGTACTTTGGTTCGGTTTGCGAGTGTAATCACGACTTCGTCGCAAGTCATTTTTTCAAAATGAATACCCGCCGTTCCGACAAACTTGACTGTTTTGCCAATGGCATAATCTCTTGCCCAATTTTGTAGAAACTTGGGTAGTTTACTGACTTTTGCGAGGCTTCGGTTAAGGCGATTCATCTTTTAATGAATGAGTGAATGGTGAATGAGCGAATTAGTGAATAGTTTTTAGAAATAAGTTCAATAACATTATTCACTAATTCACGATTCATAAATTCGCAATTATTATGCACGCATAACTTTTTCGACACAAATATACGTATCCAAAATTATTATGCAAGCATACTATTAAATATTCTTATGAAAGATTTTTGAGAGGAGTATTTACCAACAAAAAAGCACGCTTGGTTGAGCGTGCTTGGTGCTATAAAGAAGGAACTAATTCGAGGTTTACGTACTGGCCGGTGGCTAATTGTTTGTTGTTTTCGGCTCGGATGATTAACTTATCTCTCTGTACCAATACAAGCTCAAACTTGCCTTTTATGCCTTGGGCATCAATGTCGATATATTTATTGTTTTCTATCAAATACCAAGTGCCGGTATTAACAATCTGCTTGGTTTGGCGGTCTCTGGCACGAGTAACATTGTTGGAACGGAATTCGATTTCTAAACCAAAAAGCCCGATTGCTTGTGAGTTTAGTTGGTTTTGGGTAAGTGTTTTGTTGTCGGTGTCGCTAAACCTGTCTAACTTCCAAATTTTGGAGGTCATTACTTCTACTGGCTCAATGATTTCTTTATCTTTACATTTTGAGGCTATCAATAAAACCGAAATTAATAAACCAAATGTGAGTTTTTTCATACTTTCTTTTTTGCTTTTAACGTACAAAAATATGGTTTGATTGTGAGGATTAGTAAAGTTTGTGCGATTAATTTTTATCAGAATTGATAAAGTCTATTTCGGTTTGTGATGATTTAATCGGAAATTTGTTATTCATAAATAAAAGAAATGGATTTGAAGAATAAATATATGATTGACGGATTGAGAAACGAGATGCCTGTAAAGACGTTTCTTATTCTGATATTTATCCAAATAAACATCTTTGCACAACCTTGCCAGCCGACAAGTTCGACGTTTCAGTTTAGTCCGACTACCCGCAATCGAACAATTGAGTGGCAGAAATTCCCCGAATTTAGTCTTCCATTCAAGATTGTTTGGAGCGGACCACGCTTTGGCGATACCCAAAAACAGCCGCTCAAGCATGGTTTTTCGCATATTGGGTATTATGAAGGGCAAGACCCAGACCTCGAACCCAAAAACCGAGCTTGGATTTGGTACGGAGTAGCTTCGCCTTCGGCGAATCAGCCGTGGGAGACGATTCGGAGTCCGTGGAATAATAACATAGATTTGTACAAATCTCATTTTAGAAACGGTATCAATGCCGTTGCCGATAATTTTCATAGCACATTTCGGAGTGGTGTGCCCAACGTAGATTTGATGATTTTTGATATTGAAAGAAATATTCGCTCGAATGATTCGATTCTGGTTCTAAAAAATCATCCACTCACGCCTCAGCAGTATAAATTGCTTGATAATCAAGCTTTTATTGTGCAATACAAAAAAGATATGCAAAACCTCTACGCCGAGCCGTTTAAGCAAATGCGTTCGGTCGGGATTCCGCAAACGATGAAATTAGGCAGTTACGCTGACCCACCGATACCGACAACCTACATCAATTATCCGAGCCTTAGTTGGAGAGAATGGACGACAGCTACCTCGCAAATCAATTACCTCAATTATGATTTTTCTAAGAATACACTCGGCGGAGAGTTTCATAATCAACAAGACTTTTGGGGGCCGACAGCCTATTATTTTTTGTATCGGTTAGGTATTTTTATAATCCGAGTGTAAAAGATAAATTTATCAAGCCTTACATGGCAGAAGCCACGGCGATTTTCCCTTTCTTTTCGGGGGCCAATGGCTTATGGCTTTGGGACGACCCGCTGAATCATAACCGAGACGAAAACTTCGGTCTGTATGAGCATTTTATCAATGGATTGTACCGATTATCGCTTTACAAAAATATGTTTGAGGGCAATTACGAACTCGTAATCCCGACTCCGGCACGCGATTATAACGATACCCAAAAACCGATTTGGCGTGGGGTTTTCAAAGACAATAATCTTTTGGTGGCGGCTCATAATCCTTACGCAAAATCAGATAATGATGTGGTTACGGTGCCAGTTGCCTACAAAAACTGGCAAGGCTCGGTTACGCTCAAAGGCTACGAGGTTTTTTTATGTAAGTTTGATTTGAGCCTGACCTCTAATGAGCCTTCGGGGG
>JALOLV010000113.1 GCA_025455785.1 Spirosomataceae bacterium
GATTCAGAAATTATTAGATACCAAAAAGATGAATGAGATTGCAAATAAGGCTGTTCCAGCATTGAAACCAACGATTCAGTTCGATGATTTTGCCAAATTGGATATCCGTGTTGGAACAATCCTTGAAGCCGAAAAAATGCCAAAATCAGATAAATTATTGAAGTTTTTGGTGGATGATGGCATCGAGAAACGCACCATTTTGAGCGGAATCGCCAAACATTACTCGCCCGAAGAAATGATTGGAAAGCAAGTAACATTTATTGCTAATCTCGCTCCACGCAAAATGATGGGCGTAGAATCTAACGGTATGATTTTGATGGCCGAAGACCGTGACGGAGCGTTGGCATTGCTACAACCAAACAAAACAGTTTGGAATGGTGCACCCGTGAGTTAAGATTGGTTTGTAAAACGACTTTGAAGCTTTGATTGAATAGGGTTTGCAAACCCTATCCTAACAAATATTACTGCATTCTAAATCTCCATGAAAAACATTACGCTTACTTTACTCATAATAATTTATTCTCTATCAACCTTTGCTCAAGTAAAAATTAATTTCCCAGTTAATCGAGCCGTTTTTCAGCGAAATATCTTCAACGAAGCCGAAGTTCCGATTACAGGAAGCCTCGGACGCAAAGCCGAGAGGGTCGAAGCAAGGTTTATCCCTATCAACGGTCAGGGTGTCGATGATGGCACTTGGCACATCGTGCAGAATAACGCCAATCAAGGTTTTTTTTCGGGCAAAGTCAAAGTTCGGGGTGGCTGGTATCGCCTTGAGATACGTTCGATTTTAGGCTCAAGTGTTGATATTGCCTCGGTCGATAAAGTAGGCGTTGGAGAGGTATTCATCATTGCTGGTCAATCAAATGCACAAGGTGTTAAAAATTACGGCGAAATCGGAGCGACCGACGATAGAGTCAATTGCGTAAACGCAACTAAAGAAAATAATACGTTTGAAGATATTACGACTAATCTGACAATCAGCCAGTTATCACAAGGAGCCGATATTGCTCCAAACGGACGTGGGGCGTGGTGTTGGGGTGAGTTAGGCGATAAGTTAGTCCAACGTCTGGGTGTGCCAGTTATGTTTTTTAATGCCGCTTGGACGGGTACATTGGCTATCAACTGGTACGAAAGTGCCATAGGACTCAATACTTTCAGTGCCATTTTTCAAGGGGTTTTTCCGTATCCACATCCTTATCAAAATTTAAGAATTTCGCTCAATTACTATGGCTCTTTGTTTGGAGTTCGGGCAGTTTTGTGGCATCAGGGCGAGACAGATACGTTTCCGGGTGTGCCAAACCGAGACCAATACTATGGCTATATAAGAGGAACTATCGAGCGGAGCCGCATCGACTTCGGACGTAATGTTCCGTGGGTTATTTCAAGAGTTTCGCATTCATTTGGTCGAAATTCTGATGAGGTACTCGCAGGTCAGCAAAGGCTGTTAGATACTCCAAATCTAAATGTATTTAGAGGGCCTTCGACCGACAATATTCAGATTCCTCGCCCCGATGGTGTTCATTTTCAGAATACGGTGGGCGTTAGAGGTATTTCGCAATTAGCCAATGTCTGGAATGATGCCCTTACGCAAGAATTTTTCAATTCGGCCTCGCCCATTGCTGCTCAGTCTATTGCCGAGTTCCGAATTGCGTGTCAAGGCAATAGCCAAGTACGTTTACAATTACCGGTTTCGCATGCACCTCTCCGCTGGAATGACGGAACAAAAGATACCGAAAAAAATACCAGTGTAACCGAGTATTTTGCCTTAGTGAGAGACAACTCGGGCAATATCAAATATACGCCAGCCGTCAACCCCCGAGCAATAGATTTTAATTTACCCACGCCGATAATTACGGGTTCGGCGACAACAATTTGCCAAGGCGAAACCGCTATTTTAGCGGTAAATCAATCGTACGAAAAATACATTTGGAGTGACGGTGTCGAAACACAAAACCAACGAAACGCAACTCAAGCCAACGCCTACAGTGTACGTGGGCTAAATGCAGTAGGCTGTACCTCGAATAGTTCGCCTCTGTACAGTCTTGTTGTAAATCCTATACCCGAAAAACCCAGTATTATTGATGAAGGTAAAAAGTTGGTTTGCGATGGCGAGAAAATTACGTTGAAGAGTTCGGATAATACAAATACTATCAGATGGTCGGATGGCTCAGTGAGTAGAAGTATCGAGTTGAGCCGAATTGCCGATTATTCGATACAATTAACGGCCCGAAACCAGTTTGGGTGCGAGAATAAATCTGATATTGTTAGGTATTTTGTAAAGCCAAATCCTGTCAAACCAAGAGTTTTGACGACTGACCCATCAATCGTTTGTGATGGAAAAACGATAAGATTAACTTCGTCGGATTCGACCAACAAAATATTGTGGACAGACGGCTCGATAAATCGTACAAACGTGCTATCTTCGGTTAAGGATTATGTGCTGCAAGTACGTTCCGAAACCGAGTTTGGCTGCCAATCGCCACTCTCTGATACGATAAGAGTTGCCATAAAACCTAATCCCGAAAAACCCCGAATCACGACATCAGACCCACTTTTGATTTGTGAAGGTCTAAAAATTAAACTAAATTCTAACGATAACGTCAATAAATCGGTTTGGTCAAATGGACTGACAACGTCTTCGATAGAACTTACAAACGCAGGCGAATACAAAATTAGCGTTTTTTCTGAAACTCAATTTGGTTGTAAATCGCCGATTTCTGATTCGTTGTCAGCAACAATAAAGGCAAGACCTACCCAACCTCGAATCATAAACGAAAGTATCTTCGGGTTGAGGGTTTCGGCCATAGATACTGCTACCGTTGATGGTTTTGAGTGGACATTTGACGGACAGCGAATCAACCAAAACAAAATCTCATATTATACCAAGCTAACGGGCAAATATCAGGTTAATACTTTTAAAATATACCCTGTACCCAATAATCAAAGGCTCGTCTGTCCGTCATTATTATCTGAGGTTTTCAATCACAACCCCGACCCCAAGTTGGTAAATATTCGTTTTTATCCTAATCCGACAAGTCAGTACATATATTTAGAATCACGTACCGACATTACCGAAGCAAAGCTCAATATTTATACTATCAGGGGTGTTTTGCTCGATACCGTAAATTTGGGAGAATTGAATACCCGTAAAGTAATCGACCTGACAAAATACCCCAAAGGTCGATACGTATTTTCGATTATAAATGGCTCGTTTGAAAGTGCAAAAGTGGTGGTGATAGAGTAGCCAATACAACGTATTTGCCATAAAAAACATCTACACATAAAACCATCACCCTTTTTGCTTTGTTTATAGATGAAAAAGACTTTTACTATGCCCAAAATCCTACTGCAACTCGCATTTAATCTGTTGATAATCAGTGGGGTTTTTGCTCAAAATCGACGATATTTGGAAGATGTTGGCTCTCTTTATGCTTCTATACAAATCGGTAATGCGATTGGCAATTATGCTTCGGTCTTAAAGAGTGATAAAGCCCCCCGAACGAGTGGCGGGGTCGTAGTTGGCTATTTGGCAAATCCTTACGGCAATAAAAGACCTTCGACGGTTTTTGTGGGTGGCGAATTAGGGATTCAGTTTGATGGCAACGAAAACCTCAATGTTTTGGCAACCAATGGGGGCGATTTTAAGGCAAATTATTATCAATATTGGCTCAATGGCGTGGCTCGCTACCGACCTATTCTGAGTAGTACTAAATTTAATCCTTTTTTTGATGTATTTACCGGTTATCGGTCTATTGTGATGGCCGTAAACGAGCAATTGGGCGATGAAGAAACCGAACGCCTTTATACCAAACGCAAAGGTGGATTGAATTATGGTTTAGGAATCGGAACAGGTATCAAGCTCTCGGGTAGTTTAAAAAATGCTTATCTTGATGTCGCAATTTACTACCAACAGTCAGACACTGGAAGACTGGTACGTCGCAACTCGGTTTTTCTTGATAGTAAGTATGATACACAATTCAAGACGGTTCTCGTCAAGCCCAATCAATTTAATATTCGGGTAGGGCTTACAGGGTTTTTATCGAAATAATTGAGGTTATCTGTCATATTTCACCCTAAACTTACTCAAATCGGGTAGGTTTTTCTTCTTCCGTTTGGTTTCGTATTCATAAAGTACTTTTCCGAGATTGGCATAAAACGGAAACCCGACTGTATCGTAGTCGTACTTGTCGTCGTTGAAAACCCCATCGCTGTTGCAGTAAATCACTGCCGAAACCATAAATTCAATTTTCTTATCGAAATCTACGATGTAGGCGTTATCAAGCAGAAAACCGTACGCATCGCCTACTTTATTGAAGATTCTGATGTTTTTTGGCATCGGATTTTTATTATCGCCAAACATTAAAAACTTACAGTAACTATCCCAAACTTCCTTTGGGTCGTACGCAGGATACGTCGTTTCGCTTGGTAATTGCGACATATATTGATACAAAAACTGGTAGTCTTCATCAGTTAAATTAAATCGTTTTTGAGCCGAGACCGCCTCGGGGAATAGCACCGCTTTCAAAACCTCTTGTTGCTCATTGAGCGGAAAAAAGTTTTTGGATGTAAAATCAAAAGGTTCGTTTATTAGCCTATCGTCTTTCATGTAGCCAATTCCCTTTTTTATTGGAGTTTGAGGGACATAATTCTTGGTTTTATTAATCACCAATGGTTGTCTGAAGATAAATTCTGGCATAAAAACCTCCATTCGGTCAACTCGGTCGGCATACGGCGGAATATTTCTTTTTTTTGCCGATAACCCAAAATTGATGGCTGGCGTAATCTTATTCTGCTCGATACTATACGGAACCGACAATCGGTGCAAGATACGAGTACTTCGATAACCTTTCGAGAATAATTTGTCGTTGAATTCTTGTTGGCCAATAAACTCATAAAGTCGATTGTAGGCGTCATTATCACTTACCAGAAGTATCTTTTTGGCATAATGAGCGATACTTGCCTTGCCGTTTTCGGAGGTAGAATCACCCAAAACTCCCTCATGCCCGTCAAAGGCTTTTTGGATATTCAACGGAGTGTTTTTATCTAAACCTTTAATCTTGAGCGAGTTTAATTTCTCTAATGCCAATAATACCGAAGGAAACTTCACGGTACTGGCAGGGTAAAAATATCGGTTTGGGTCAAAGTTGTAGCTGAGGGTTCTGAACGAAGGTTTGTTTTGGGCATCTCTATCAATTTGGGTATAAAGAATCTGTACTTCGTATTTATCCGAATCTAAAATCTCTTTAAACTTGCCCGATTTTTTCAGAATTTTGACTAACTCTTTATCCGTTTTTTGGGCGTTGAGATTGATTGAAGAAAACAAAATGGTGGCTGTAAGTACAAAGTATTTCATCATAAGTACCCGATAAGAAATAATTTATGTTAATAGTTAATGGTTAATCGTTGAAAAAAAAGACTGATAATCAATAGATTAATGATTCTATTAACAATTAACTATTTTCGATTAACAACTTAATTAGCTTGGGCGATAGGCGAAATTAAGCAATTATAGCGTTTAATCGTTTATTCTATCCCAAAAAATAACGTAATTCGTGTTTAGAATAATAATGATTGGATTATGAAGTTATTAAATATTAGCCTTTGGATGTCTGTATTGGTGTTTGGGTGGTCTTGTGGGAGTGTCGAGCGGGTCGATACAACCAAAATCAAGGCACAGATGGAAGCCTCGAAGATTAAACGAATCACCCCAGCACAAATCAATAATCAGGTTGAGAAATGGGGTAGCGAAATGTCAAAAGCCTTGACGGCCTCTTTTGAAAAAGAAATGAAGACGGCCAATCAAGTACGTATCGAAGAGATTTGTCAATTGAAAAAAATCAAGTTGATGGATTCACTCTCGGCCGAATATAAAGTGAAGATTCGCCTTTTAGGAATGCCCGATTCGCAGAGCAAAATGCTGTACCCAAAAGAAAAAGAAGTATTGGATGCGTATATTTATAACGCCGAAAACAAACTCCCGATGGGTGATAATATCCAGCGAATCGGCGATTCACTCTATGTGTTTACAAGCCCGATTCCTGCCCAAAAAGGCGTTGCCAAATTGTGTTTTAGTGACGAAACGTACAATTTTGCGATTTGGAGTATCGTTTTTCGCAAAGCGGATGTTATTTTGAAGACCAATACCAAAACATTGAAGCGATAATAAATGCGAAAGCCATTTATTCTGGATTATACCACCAACCAAGTAAGAAGTATTAGAAACCCAACAATCATCAATGAAAATATTCCCATTTCAAATCGAATTACAAGGCGGTAAGTACCAAAAATTGATTGCTAAAATTTGGAGATTTGCCAAGTTCGGATTTTTAGGATTCATCATTTATTTGCTTGCTGTAAACTTTAACCTCTTTTGGCTGTTCGGCCGAATGCCAAGTTCCGAAGAACTCGAAAACCCTAAAAGCCAAGTGGCTTCGAGTATCCTGACTGCCGACGGCAAAGAACTGGGCCGTTTTTTGTACGAAAACCGTAGCGAAATTGAGTTCAACGAACTCTCGCCCAATATCATAAATGCCCTAATCGCCACCGAAGACATCCGTTTTACTCGCCACTCGGGTATTGATGCACGCAGTATGTTTAGGGTTGTTTCGGGTATTTTGACTGGCCAAATGGGCCGTACAGGTGGCGGTAGTACGATTACGCAGCAGCTTGCCAAAAACCTTTTTAAACTTCGTGATGATGATTATTATCACGGAATCACCTATAAAATTCCAATCGTTAGGTCACTTATTATCAAGACCAAAGAATGGATAACCGCCGTAAAACTCGAACGCCGCTATACCAAGCAAGAAATCATGAAGATGTATCTCAACACCATCGAGTTTAGCAGTGGTGCTTATGGGATAAAATCGGCGGCTAAAACGTATTTTGGTAAATTACCTTACGAGCTAAGTGTAGAAGAAGCGGCTCTGCTGGTTGGGATGATTCAAAACCCATCAAGATTTAACCCAAAGTTTCGTCCAGAAAATGCCCAAGCACGCCGAAATATCGTGTTTGACCAAATGGTAAAGGCCGATAAATTGACCTCTGAGCAAGCCGAAATATTGAAGAAAAAAGCAATTGTGCTGAATTACCAGCCCGAAAGCCACAATACGGGTCCTGCTCCGTATTTTAGAGAGTTTTTGAAAGGCTGGATGAAGAACGAATTGAAAGAATTGGGCTACGAACCCAACGATATTTATACCAAAGGCTTCAAGATTTACACGACGATTGATTCGAGAATGCAACGCTACGCCGAAGAAGCTATGAAAGATAACATGCGTGAGGTTCAGAAATTATTTAACGAACACTTTAAAGGACAAAATCCGTGGGTAATGGAGGTCGAAGACACCGGAAAGTACAAAGAGATTCCGGGATTTTTAGAAACGATGGCAAAACGCACGGGGCGGTATCAGGAACTCAAACGAGCTTTTGATGGCGACGAAGAGCAAATCTGGAAAGAAATGCGTAAACGCCACAAAATGACGGTTTTTTCGTGGGCGGGCGAGCGAGACACCGTTATGTCTTCGATGGATTCGATTGCGTACTACAAACGTTTTTTACAGAGTGGATTGCTCTCAATTGACCCTCGCAATGGCTACATCAAGGCGTGGGTTGGGGGTATCAACTACAAATATTTCAAATACGACCACGTATTTCAAGGTAAACGCCAGCCGGGTTCGACTTTCAAGCCATTCGTATATGTTACGGCGGTAGATAACGGCTTCTCTACCTGCCAAACTGTCCTTGACCAGCCAATAACTTTCGGCTATGAAGATGGTGTACCCGGTAAACCTTGGACACCACGCAACTCGGATGGGAAATATTCGGGTAGGGCATTGACCTTACGTGATGCTCTCGGGCGGTCGGTAAATACCGTTAGTGCCACACTCATTAAGCAATTTAAGGCTAAAAATGTCATCAAATATGCCCATCAGTTAGGTATTAAGAGCGATTTGCCAGAGTCTCCTTCACTTTGTTTGGGGGTAGGTGATGTGTCATTGTACGAATTATTATCGGGTTACAGCGTTTTTGTGAATGGTGGTAAATATACCGAGCCGATTTTTGTAACTCGTATCGAGGATAAAAACGGAAATCTCATAAAAGAGTATATCCCCGACCAAAAAGAGGTTCTGAGCCAAGCAACAGCCTATAAAATGCTACACTTGCTGCAAGGGGCAACTTCGCCGGGTGGTACAGCTTACGGTGGATTGAGCCGTTTTGGAGTACTGGATGGAAATGAAGTCGCTGCTAAAACGGGGACAACCTCAAACTATTCGGATGGTTGGTTTGTGGGGGCAACCCAAAATCTTGTGACGGGTGTCTGGACGGGTGGTGACGAACGCTCAATTCACTTCCGAACGATTGCACTTGGGCAGGGTTCTAAAGTAGCTTTACCAGCCGTAGGAGGGTATCTAAAACGTATCTACGCCGATGCCTCGCTAAAAGAAGAGTACAGCCGTACCACATTTATTAGACCTTCGACGGTCTCAATATCAGGCGATTGTGTCTATGCTCAAGGTGAGGGGTATCACATAGATTCTACCCAAAAATATACTCCACCAACTGCCAAACCTATTGATGACGACCAATTGTAGATAGCAAAGTTATTGGAGGGAGGTTGTAAGCCTCCCTCTCAAATTATTTTGTTTTACGTTCAATCTCTCTAAGATTCTCCATCTTCTTATTACGCAAAAAGCCCGTAATATCTTCAAAGTGTTCTTTTACACGTTTATTGCCAAACTCAAATACTTTATCGGCCAAGCCATCTAAGAAATCACGGTCGTGTGAAATCAGAATAACCGTACCATCAAACGCCCGAAGGGCATCTTTCAGAATATCCTTTGTTTTTAGGTCTAAATGGTTGGTAGGCTCATCCAGAATCAGCAGGTTTACCGGCTCAAGCAAGAGTTTTATCATTGCCAAGCGAGTTTTTTCTCCGCCCGAAAGTACCCGTACTTTTTTATTAATATCATCGCCACGAAACATAAATGCACCCAATATATCTTTGATTTTGGTGCGAATCTCACCTACGGCAATGTTATCAATGGTCTGAAAAACGGTCAAATCTTCATCGAGCAAAGACGCTTGGTTTTGAGCAAAATAACCAATCATCGAATTATGCCCGATTCTGACTGTGCCATCAAAATCAATCTCGCCCATGATGGCTTTTACTAATGTAGATTTACCTTCACCATTTCGACCGACAAATGCGACCTTTTGCCCTCTTTCGATGGTTACCGAAACATCTTTAAATAC
>JALOLV010000494.1 GCA_025455785.1 Spirosomataceae bacterium
TATCCACCAAGACCACATGGATACGCTCACCTTAAATGCCCTCAATACCACAAAAGCCAAACTGATAGTACCACAGGCTGTGGCAGATAGACTACCCTCAAAATGGAAAAACCAAGAAATAGTATTGACCAATGACAATACATTTGCCGACGCTGGGATTTCTATCACTGCCGTACCGATGTATGACCTACCGCAAGATGCCAACTCAAGGCACATAAAAGGTATGGGCAATGGTTATGTGCTGGAGTTGGGCGGCAAACGCATTTACGTTTCTGGCGATACGGATGATATTCCTGAAATGCGAAATCTGAAAAATATTGATGTGGCTTTTGTCTGTATGAATCAGCCATTTACCATGACCGTCCAGTGCGGTTCTTGATTTTAAACCAAAGATAATTTATCCGTATCATTACCGAGACATGAATGGTTTTAGTGATGTGGAAGAGTTCAAAAAAATAATTCAGAAAAGCAATGGCAAAGTAGAAGTTAGGGTTAGGAATTGGTACGCAAAAGTCGCTCAGACCACCAAAGTAAAAAAGTCAGAAAATGTAGTTTATGGTATGGTTTCGGGGGCATCTTTGACAATGGATATCTACAAACCCGAAAACCCAAATATGATTGGGATTATAATTATACCTGGTACTGCATTTGGGTATGCTTACACCTCTGATTACGGTCAGCTTTCTATGACCGAAAACTTTGCCAGAGATACCGAATACTTGGGAAAATACGCAAAAGCCTTGGTGGATAAAGGCTATACAATCTTTGTAATCAATCATCGGCTTGCTCCTCAATTCCATTACCCAGATATATTGGCAGATTGCCAAAGAGCCGTTAGATTTATTCGATTCAATTCAAAAAAATACGAAATAAACCCCGATAATATTGGGGCTTTGGGGTATTCTTCGGGAGCAACACTTTGCTCAATGCTGGGAGTAACAGACCTTGCAACTGACGCAAATAAACTGGTTCTCGATGCTCTGAGTTCGAAGGTTCAGACAGTTGTAGCACTTGCAGCAAGGTTTGACCTGACTGATTTTAACAAACCCGAAGATTCTGGTATCCAAAACCCAATCATATCAAGAGTACTTTTGAATTATGTAGGCGAACTCCCAATGGTCGAAAACGGTACTTACGCCTTAAAAGGTAAATATGCAGAGGCTTCGCCGATTACTCACGTAGATAAAACTGATGCCTCGTTTCTCATTTATTGTTCTTACGATGACCCATTGGTACCTCAAAGGCAAGCAAATACCATGTATAAAAAACTCCTCGATAACGGAATAGAAGCAAAACTCAATGTTTCTCAAAATGAAAAGCATAACCCAATTGCGGATGTTTCGGAGATTGACAATTGGTTTTTGAAGCATTTGAAAAAATAAATTATAACAATTTAAACTTTAAGACTCATGAATAAAAAGAATATTACCCTTCTTTCCATTTCTATCCTGATTTTGGCTACGATTTTTAGTTTTACATCTAAGAAAAAACTATCGGTTGAGGGTGTTTGGCGATTTGTAGAGGTAAAAACTGTAAAACCCGATGGTTCGTCAACCTCAACATTTCCAAAAGAAGGCTTGGCTATTTTTTCCGATAACCATTACAGTATCAATTGGACCAGTCACGCCTCAGAAACCCGCAGTTGGCAAGTAGCCGATACCACCAAATTGAGCAGGTTTAACCAATCAATCATCAATACGGGGTCTTTTGAGCTAAAGGACTCTATCCTAACCACTAAAGCTATTTTTGCTATGAACCCAATGTTTAGCAACGGAATTGCAACGTTTAAGTGTTCGTTTGCGGGTGATACGCTGATTTTGAGAGGTTTGAGTGTTGTCTCATCCGATAACGTCTCACATCCTACTTACGCTCGGGGTTCGTATTTCGTTAACAAACTTTTGAGAGTTAAGAGCAAATAAATGCCAATTTGCCAACACACCTTCCTCAAATCGTTGATAATTAGCCAATAAACCCATGATTCTGAAAATCCTTCTTATTCTATCCACTGGTACACTTGGGGTATTTGTAGGTACACAATTGGCCGAAGCCGCCCTAATCGTTCCGTATTGGAAGGGGTTATCGCCCAATGATTTTTTTGATTTTTATAAAAATTATGGCAAAAAACTGCACCAGTTTTATTCGCCTTTGACTATCGTCTCGACCCTTTTGCCACTTGCTACGATTGCTTTTTGCGTGTTTACGAGACAAAAAATAGAGCCTCTGATGTGGCTTATGGTGATATTCACCTTACTGTTCTTTTTTTCGTATTTTGTGTATTTCAAAGAAGCAAATCTGAGTTTTACAGAAAGGAGTTTTTCTGATGAATTGCTTTCAAACAAGCTGAATGAATGGGCCAATTGGCATTGGGGAAGGGTTGTCTGTGAGCTGGTAGCTTTTGTGTGCGGTCTTATCTTATTGGTGAAAAAATAAGTAACTAATCGAACCATTACCCCAAAATTTAAAGACTTTAAAGCAAAACTGATAGATGGCAAATACTAAAACGATTGTGTTTATCCACGGGCTTCACGAAAATGCAGACAGTTGGAAATCGTGGAAATTATTCTTC
>JALOLV010000114.1 GCA_025455785.1 Spirosomataceae bacterium
TATTTCTCAGGATTTTTGCCGATTTCTTCCCATTTCTTTTCTACTAATTTCTCAATCTTTTCGGTTTGTGTCTGCACTTTTGTAGCGATATTTTCATTCTGGTTATTGACTAATCCACGTACTTCTTCACCAAAGCCATCAATGGCCGAACAGATTTGCGGTGAAAGCGGAATCAAAAGCAAAACGGCAAATGGACGTAAAAACGGAAAGAAATCAATCTCTTGATTATTCGCAATTTGCATAATAAGTTTGCCGAAAATGTAAACCAAAGCACCAATTCCAGCAATCAGTCGAACTTTGGGTTCGATTAAATTGGCATAGGTTTGAGCAATTGCCGCCTGATTCGTATAAATATCAAAAATGATTTTAAAGATACCTTCTCCCATTTTGAGTTATGAATGAGTGATTTATTGAGTGAGTGAATATTCTAATTCTTTTGGATTTTTAATACATACCCAAAGATTGACATTCATCCAGTTTATACTTTTTTCTTAAGCTATCAGATAGTTTTTGGTCGAAAATTAATTCTCGCGTCCTTATTCTTAAAAGAGTAAGGAATTCATCGTTAGACGTTTTCTTACCTGTTGGGCTAACCCAACATACAACATTGTCCTCAATTTCTTGAGTTACATTGGTACTACCTCCCCCGCCTATTTGAGCATCGCCGGTACCATTGACAGCATCGGAAATAGTTCCACCCAGTGAAAAGTTAGTAGTAGTTACCAAATTAATTTTGGGAGGTTTGACTAAATAAACCCACCCATTATTCAAAAGTGACACCAAGGCTTGACCTTCCATTTTTTTCTCTGCTAACTGTAATTCATCTTGGTAGTTTTGCATTCGAACTGTGCATAGTTCTTGCATTTCTTTTATTTTCTTCGCTTGTTCCGAAGTATATGCTGAATCTAAAGCCGATGTTTCTTTTTGGTTATAATCATCATCATAACCACTACCTGTAATTGTGCCATTAACGCCACCGTAACCTGTGCCAGTTGAAGAACTAACCATTGAGTACAATTTTGCCGTAGATTTTAAATCATTTCGGTTGCCCGAACGTCTCAACGAAAGACTTTGGATATTAGAAAAATAAGTATTTAGTAGCTGTTCAAACTTGCAAACTCTCACATAAGTATCATTCAACCATTTTACTCGCTCTGCATCAGACATTTTTAAAACTCCGCCTGCTTGGGTGGTTGAACTTTTCATATCCTTCAAAATATCCGTTCCCACTTTTGAAAGTTTGGTAATATCTTGCACCATCAAACTATATTCGTTAGGATAAATATGTCCATCTTTCGATACTGCAGTTGAAAGCGACGATATTTTTTGCGTACAATTCTGAATCTTATTGATTATCTCTTTGCCTCGATGGAATTGCTGTACTGCTCCCGATATTTTTTTGAGTTGCTCAATATTCTTGACCATTGTTTTGAAACTTGGGTCTTGAAACAACTTCATCATCGTTGTAATTGCCGTGTGAATTGGGTCATTGGTAATGAATTGTGCCATAACGCCACCAACCCCAACAAGTGAGAATAACCCAGAAATCAAAGTAATTTTGATTAGCTTTTTCATAATTTTAATTGATTAGTGTTTGTTCTGCCCAAAGAATGGCAGCATCTTTTTGACTGATATTTTTTTCTTCGGCAATGGCTTTTATTTTATCTACTTCCGTTGGCTCGGTGGTGTAAAGTGCGTAAGCATAAGGAGAAACTTCGACACCATAAACTTTCAATTCTGAGCCTAATTTGATGGCTAATTCATTGAAATTGCCTCTTTGAATGGGTAATCGCTTATTAATTGAAAAGATTTGGGGTAAATGTTCATCTGAGAGTTTGAACATTTGCAAGACAAAATCCTGCTCGTTTTTGTAGTTTCTTAAATCTAAAAGAATCTTAATGTCAGTGTTTTGAATAATGGCATCTTTGATAATCTCTGATTTTTTTAAATCCTCGATTTCTTGGGTAACTACGCCCAAAGCTCCGAAATGTTTACGCACAGTTTTGAACGCCCAAAGCAAGAAATTGGCAAAGAAATGATTGGATACAGCTCGCCACGCTTCCTCGATTACCAACATTTTCAAAGTACCTTTCACGCCCATTAGCTTTGTCACGTAGGTATTTGTAATTACAAGCGTAATGACTGGTAATAAAATAGGGTCGTCTTTGATGTTATCTAATTCATATACTACGAATGGTTCTTGTGAAAAATCAACGTTTTCTTTTGAATTGAGTAAATATCCATATTCACCATCGGCGTAGAAAGGTTGCAAAACATACAAAAACTGTTCGAGGTCGAACTCTTTGCCATTTCTGCCGCCCAATTCTTCAAAGATTTGCTTAAAATTATCTCGGATATATTCGTAGAATGTATCGAAACAAGGATAAATATTTGGTTGTTTTTGCAAGAACTTGTAATACTCAGTTACCATAGCCAAAAGTGTTACTTCTTCACTTTTAGTAATTGCATCGCCTGAGTTTTTATACAAAACAGACAGTAAATCAACAATTACTTGCTTAAACTCCTGCTCTAACTTTACTCTATCATCAAGCGGATTAAATTCCATGTAAAACGGATTCAATCGAATGGGATTTTCGGTTGAGTGAGTAAGGTATTTACCGCCTAAAATCTCGGCCAAACGTTTGTAGGAATGCCCAATATCTATGATTGTGATGTGCGAACCATTCATCAACAAATAGTAAATCATGTTATTCATGGTAAATGATTTACCACTCCCCGATGGGCCAATTACAGTAAAATTTCGGTTAAATATTTGTTTTCGTTTAAGCGGTTCAAAAAACAAATCAACAATGCGTGGCGTACCAAATCGGTCGGTCAATAACATTCCACCATTTTGCCATTGGCTTTTTCTATAATTGGTTTCTACATTCCAAAGAGCCAAAGCATTATCTAAAAGGCAAGTAGCAAAATTATCTTTCCCTAATTCCACAGCATTGCCAGGAATACAAGACCAATAAAGCTGCTCGGCGTGGGTTGTAGCCATTTTGGTAATAAAACCCGTGTTTTGAATAGCAGAAGAAACCTCGTTTTTGTATTGTTCTAAAACTTGTTTCGACTCGTGGAAAATCTGAATATTAAAATGAGCATAAACTGCCATACTCGCACCCGTTGTGAGGGTATCAACCATCATTGTTTTTTGCTCAACCGAAAAAGTATTATCTCTACTCCATCTCGAAAACGAAAAGGCTTTTTTGGCATCCGCCATCATTTTTGTTTTCAAATCATTCTGTTTCGGAATGTATAGAATTTGATTGTAAACGTGGTTGAATTGTAAATTAAGACCAAAAGCCAAGCCATAACTTGCGGGCATTTTCGTTCGGTCGGTAGAATAATCTCGAAAGGAAACCACCGAGGGTAATTCGTGCGGATACTGCTCTAAATCATTGATTACGAAAGTATAACTTTGCTTGTTCCCAACTCTAAAAACTCCATCGTTTGAACTCAAATCATATAGATTTTTGTCATCGAACGCCAAAGAAAAGTAATAGTTTAGTAAACCTTCGGTCTTTTTACTTCCTGCAAAATCTTCTCGTTTGAGTTGTTTGATAGTCAATATTTTAGATTGATTGAGAGCTGACTGGAAAGATTTTACTTTCTGCCAAAATGAAGTAATCGTTTCAGTATCAAAGATGTCTTTCGGAACAAGATGTCTGCGAAAAATAGCCGATGAAAGACTATCACGTTTTAATGGATTTGAGCTTGGTAAAATGACATAAATAAAAGCCTTGTGATTGATAAATGAACGGTCTTTAAATTGTAATTCATTCTTAGAAATGATGAAATCATTAGATGTATTATAACTCAAATCTGGTTCGTATTTATCCTCAATAAAGAAATCTTGCTTATGTACCAAATAGCCTCCTCCCAAATTCTTGACACCTTGCAGAAGTGCATCAAAACATAATTGGTAATTATGCTCCGAAACACAAAAAATCTCAGGAAATGTAACTTCAAACGCCACCGCCAAATCTGCATTTTTTGTAAAAATGATGCCTTTATCGTCAATCGTTGCAATGGGTTGTATTTCTTCAACTGTTCTTACTTTTGCCATACGTGTGCGGTTCTATCAATTTATAGAATGGTTTGTTGTGTAATAAATAATTGGGTTTTCGGCTATTATGTAAGCTGTGAATATGTCCCCATTTGCCATTTTTATCCATCAAAAACTTGATGTACATATACGACCCTACTCCTGCTATTAAATCGAAAAAGATGAGTAAAAAGCTCGAAAAACCAACGATATAGAGCAAAAAGGTAATAAACATCAATCCCAATATTACCCCAGCCAGTATATAAAAATATCTACCTTTGAAGCCTTTGAACTCAATTTCATCATCAACTCCTTTGATTACTTTTTGTATCATGGTTTATTAGTTAAAGAATTGCCTCGATTAGATACCCAAAAAAGAATAGAAAAATTAATGCACCAACCCATTTATAAATCAAGTCGATTACATCTTCTCCGCCAATGTACTTTTGGTAAATCTTCACAACCGAAAAGATTGAAATACCAACGCCAATAACCAAAGCTCCGTTATGGGTTTCGATGGCAACGCTCTCGGCACCAGTTGTTGGATTTACACCTTTGTATGCTCCACCAACAATGTAATAACCAACAGACCAGAAGATGATTTGAACAAACCCCAAACCCATCAGCCAAGCCAATATCAAAGGAATTACTTCTTCTCCCCTATTCCATTTTTGGTATATTTTGAATCCACCAATTACTCCTGCTGCCGCTGTAGCAAATAATGCTGTATTTTTAACCAATTGATAAAGCGTATTCATCTTAAAAAGTTATGGGTTGATATTCGCCAAATGATTGATGTGAAAGGTAATTTCTCAGAAATTGGAGAACGAAAAAACTCACTATAATTCCCGACCACCAACGATAAATCAAAGGCAATACATCTTCTTCGCCTAACTGCCATCGGTGGTAAATCTTGTATGTAGCTACCAATCCAATAATAAAAAGCAACACCAGAGCAAAAGCATGTATTTTGCCAATATTATGATGAATTGGCGTAGTTATGTACGCATCTGCTCCCAAAGCATTTGCATTACTCTTGTGTAAATTAACTTGAGCAAAGGCGATGGAGATAGGCAAAAGCATTAAGGCAATAACTTTTTTCATTGGTTTAGATAAACATAGCTCTAAGTACTGTATTGGCAATCAATAAGAATAAACACGAGCCAAACCAACCCGATGCCGTTTGCATCACATTGTCTTTGCCTTGTTGCCAACTTACATAAACTCTAAATGCTCCCACCATTCCGAGAATAATTGCAACAATGTAGATGACTGTCGTTACAGGGTCGATGTAATCTTGCAAGCCTGCTGTTAAATCATCTAAGGCACTTGCACCTGCTTCAATTCCTTGCGGTTGTGCATAAATTAGTGTGGGTGAAATGATAAAACCCAAAGCTGTGATAATTTGAATTCTGATACGTTTCATTCTTTGTTTAATTTTTTGTTTTAAAAATCAACAACAAATATTGCAATTTATGAGAAATAAAAAATCATAATTTGCAATTTATTTTATTTAACGATAAAAAAATAGCAACTATTTGTATTTTGTCAGTATTTTTTATTGAATTAATTGCATAATTTTATTAAATTGCAGTATGAACATTGGTGAGAATATACAACACTTGCGAGTAGCTAAGGGATTGCTACAAGCAGACATGGCAGAAAAAATAGGCATGGATAAATCCACCTATTCAAGAATTGAAAAGAAGGGAAATAAAATTGACTTTGAAGAAATATTAAAAATATCGAAGGCGTTAGATGTTACCGTTTATGAATTAATCTCAGCTACGAAAGACGATAAAACGCAACAGCTCGAATCAAGACTCTCGGAAGTTGAAAACGAGCTTCAACAAACAGAGCGTGAAAAATCGTTGATAATAACCAACTGTTTAGATTTCATAAATTCCTCAGTTGAGCATAAATTTTGCAATAGCTACCAAAAGCTATTTGGACAAAAAAAGGTATTTGAAGACCTTGTTTACACGGAGTTACAACAAATTTATGAGAACGACTTGTGCAACGATTATACGGTTTTCTTCGCTTTAAAAAAGGGATTGGTCGCCAATGCTTCTCTTAATAATATTCACAAAAATTATCTAAATTACATCGACGACCAAATAAAGAGCAACAATAAGAAGTTTTCTGACTTTATCCGAATCAACAATTTTCTACCCTAACACGAAAATAATCGTCTAAGGCTTCCACAAAGTTGGTATCAGGTGCAATGCCTTTCTTGTCATAAGAACCGAGAACTTCTCGTAGTAATTTTTGATGTTTGAAAAGGGGATGTTTGAGATAAAAATCATCAGAGATTTGCTGATTTTCTGATTCTGAGAGAGTACCTAAAAAGCGAAAATAATAATTAACCTTCTGAATTTTGGCACTTTTCAACGGACGTAATTTTTTAAGGTAATGTTGTGTACTCATGTGTATAAATTAGAATTTCGGACAGCTAAAAGTATTAAATTTATTCAGGCTATATTGGTAACTTTCAGCTAAAAAATAACGCATTAGAAAGTTTCAAATTGTAAAAAAAGCAATTTAAACGATATGAATTAAAAAAAATCTGATATTTATTCTTTTCTATTGGTAAAATTTGAGATTTTTGTTCTCATTTTTTACCAATACCATGTCCTCGCTCGAAACTACCGCCAAAGAAAAGGAGTTTTCCTACAACTTATTCTATTTTCTACTCTTCACAGCTATCAGCCTAATATCGCTTGATGTTGTTTGGAAATTCCAAACGTTTATTTATACCCGTTTATCGAGCAAACTTCAAGAAGCATTCGAGTTTGTCCTCGAACTCCTAAATAAATTGCAAGGCAATTCTCACCTATTTGAAAGCAAATTACTGGTGTGTTTTCTTTTATTGGTATTTGTATTCATTTGTATGGTGAGCAAAAACAAAGCGAATTTGAAAGCCAATAAATCATCAGCCAATTTGTATGTTATTATTGGCTTTTGTTGTTGGTTAGTTGTGTTTTTTCAGCCTGCTTTTATTCTACGCTCCAATCTTATATCAATCGGTCTATACACCATTTTACTATTGCTCTCAATGATTTTTATTGTAAAAGGTGGGCTAATTTTCAATTCAATGGTAAGTATGCCTGAAAACGATTTATTCAACGAGCTGAATGAGCAATTTCCGCAAAATAGTAAGAATCTCGAAAATGAATTTTCGGTGGGTTTCAAAACCCAATATATGTTCAAAAACGAATGGAAAGAAGGTTTTGTACCTGTCGTAAACCCACAAAGGGCGGTTTTAGTAGCTGGCTCTCAGGGTTCGGGTAAAACATTCTCGGTGTTAGTTCCTGCCATTTGGCAATCTATTTTCAAGGGTTATTGTGGTGTTATCTATGATTTCAAATTTCCAGATTTATCAATCGAGGCTTATAATGCACTTATCAAAGCCCTTGCCAATAATCCAAAGGCGTTTACGCCAGAAAATAGCTCTTCTCCTATCCTACCGAGTTTTGTGGTGATTGATTTTGAAAACCTTAAATACTCTAATCGTTGCAATCCGTTTCATAAAAACTATCTGAATAGTATTGATGATGCCGCTCAACTATCTAAAACATTGCTATTCAACATTAATAAAACTTGGATAAAAAAAGAAGGTGATTTTTGGGTAAATTCTGCCATCAACTACTTGACTTGTGCCATTTGGTTTCTGAAACTCATGGAAAAAGAATATCCACAGTTGGGCGATTTGTGCGACTTACCCCATGCTATTGAGTTGATAAACAAAGACCCAGTTACGCTTTTTCAGATTATTGAGCGTTATCCCGAATTAGATACTTACAGCTCTATGTTTAGTTTTGCTATCAAAAGCCAAGCTACTAAGCAACTTTCGGGGCAGATTTCGAGCGTACAAACCTCATTAGCTGGCATTTCTTCGGCGAATATTTATTGGGTAATGTCGGGCAACGACACTGATTTATCCATCAACGACCCAAATAATCCAAAGATATTCTGTTTGGGTAATACTCCAAACAAAAGCAGTGTGTATGGTGCGGCTTTGTCGGTTTATACTTCTACGATGATGAAAATGATTTATAAGCACAAGAAAATCAAATGCGGATTTTTCATTGATGAATTACCCTCGATGTATCTGATGGGCTTGGATGATTTTATTGCTACTATAAGGAGCTATAAAGTAGCTACATGGCTTGGCATACAAGACATTGAGCAATTGACTAAATCTTATGGACAAGATGCCGCCAATGTGATTATAAACACCTGTGGAACGATTTTTTCGGGTTCGGTAAATGCCAAGACTGCCGAAACATTTTCTAAAATGTTTGGCAAGACCAACCAGAACCGAGTGGATGCCAGTCTGACCAAAGAAGACATCAATTTGAGTTATGGAACAAATATGCAAGAACTTGTACCAGCCTCAAAAATCATGACGCTTTCACAAGGAAATTTTGTCGGTAAAGTGGCAGACACTTTCGACCAACCGATTGACTTAAAACTATTCAAATCGTTTTTTCAGGTAGAAAACGATGAATTAAAGAAAGTTAAAACTACTTTGCCTTTGAAATTTAAAGGTACAGATGAAGAATTGACAGCAGCAGTGCAGGAAAATTATCTAAAAATAAAAGCTGACATTCAAAAACTTATCGAATACGAAAGCAATAAACTCGTTTAAAATGACTCTCATTGATTTTATATCTTATTCATCAGTCTTGATGTTTGTGCTGTATATAATTTCGGTAAATTTCTTTACCAAGAAATCTACCCAGCAAGTGCTGCATCGCCCCGAACCATCGAAGTTTACATTCTTTCCAAAGGCTAAAAGCGGTAGCATTACAACTGAAAAAGCCATCGAATTAATCAACCAATCAATAGAAAAATGATTACTGTTTTGCTTTGG
>JALOLV010000115.1 GCA_025455785.1 Spirosomataceae bacterium
GTTGCTGAGAATATTCGGCTGTTTTGGGCTGGGAACCCACAAAATGTTGTGAATCTTTAGATGAATCTCAAAGCCGAAATACTAAAAGAACATTCAAAAGTTCAAACTCAACGAATTGCTGATTATATCGGAGCCGACAAAAACCGCTTTGCCGAATTGATTGAGTTATTTCTCAATGGCGAATACCGTATCACGCAGCGAGCGGCTTGGGTTGTGAGTGAGGTGGTTTCAAAATATCCGTTTTTGGTAGAGCCACATTTGGCTGGTATTCTGAAAAAGCTCCGAGAGCCGGGTATTCACGATGCCGTAAAGAGAAATGTCGTACGAATTTTTGAAGATATTGAAATTTTAGATGAATATTTAGAGGATATTACGGACTTATGCTTTAACTTTCTGACAAATCCAGCCGAAGCCATCGCGATAAAAGCGTTCTCGATGACCGTTTTGAGCAGAATTGTTAAAAAAATACCAGAATTAAAGAACGAACTTATTTTTACCATAGAGGATTTAATGATAAAACACCAAGACCAGTCGCCCGCCATAATAAGTCGTGGGAAAAAAGTCATAAAACAACTAAAAAAGTAGCCTTTACATTGATTTTACCGTCTTCCCAATGCCTTTCACCAATCAAAAGAAAGTAGGTATATATCACCATTTTTTCGGTAATTCTATACTTTTTCACCAGCTATATTATCAGTTTTTGCGTACTATATGATACAAATCATCGTAATATTGATATAATTTATAGATATTTGTATCTGATTAAACTAAAATCAAATAAATTTTCTTTAACTAAACTAAATTGTGTATGAACAAACTTCTACGGATTTCTCTCTGTGGGTTATTCTTCTTCACAACCCTCTTGGGAAATGCACAAGACAGAGTTGTAACGGGTAAAGTTACATCAGCAGAAGATGGTAGCGTACTACCGGGTGTTTCGATAACTGTAAAAGGAACCACCAAAGGAGCAACAACAGACGGAAACGGTGTGTACCGTATTTCGGCACCAGCGAATGGTACATTGCAGGCCACCTTCGTTGGCTTTACAATCGCCGAGAAAGCTATCAATGGTAGTTCAGAAATTGACTTTATTCTTTCGCCAGATGTAAAATCATTGAGTGAAGTAATCGTTACTGGTTATGGTTCACAAATCAAACGTGAATTGACAGGTAATATCGCTAAAATCAAAGCAAGCGATATTGCAGACCAGCCAGTGACAACATTTGAACAAACAATGCAGGGTAAGGCCGCAGGTGTTCAGATTAACCAAGGTACTGGTAAACTCGGACAAGCGATTCAAATCCGTGTGCGTGGTCAGTCATCGGTATCAGCATCAAACGAGCCATTGTATGTGATTGATGGTATCCCGGTTATCCAAGACGACTTATCAACTTTTGGTGGCGGTACAAACCCATTGGCAGATATAAACCCACAAGATATTGAGTCTATCGAAATCTTGAAAGATGCTTCGGCGGGTGCTATCTACGGTGCTCGTGCAGCAAACGGCGTGGTCTTGATTACCACAAAACGTGGTAAGTCGGGTCGTACAAACGTAAATTTTGGTGCTCAATACGGCACGAGCCAGCCAACACGTGCTGTGAAATTCTTGAATACTCAGCAGTACATTGATTTTTACAGAATTGCCGCTGGTAATTCAGATAAGATAGATGGTATAGACCCTAAAGACCCAGATTCATATACATCTTATATGGAGAGCTTCTTTGATGCTCAAAGTTTAGGTACGTTGGGTACAGCAAATCAAGCTGATACCGATTGGGGTGCTTTGGCGTTTCAGGATGCACCGATGGCTCAGTATGACTTGAATCTCAACGGTGGCTCTGACAAAACAACGTTTTATATCTCGGGGCAATTATTAGACCAAAAAGGTATTTTGATTGGAAACAAACTAAACCGTATGGCGGGTCGTATCAACCTGACTCATAAGGTTTCTGACCGATTCAATATCGGTTTTAATATGGGCTTGACTCGTACTTTCAACAATCGTCTTTCGGGCGACCGCCAGTTCGATAACCCATTACAGATGGTTGCATTGCCACCGATGACCCCTGCAAAAGACCCAGAAACAGGATTACCAGTAGGAACTCCTCCGGGCGATATTTCGATTCCGGTTTACTATAACCCACTCATCAATATCGGCAATGCTTATTACAATACAAACGTACACCGCAACATCAGCAGTGTATTTGGTGAATTATTGATTTTTAAAGGTCTTCGTTTCCGTTCAGAATTTGCATTAGATTTATTGAACCAACAAGAAGAACTTTACTACAACAGCAAAACTCAGCGTAACTTCGGTGCACCAAACGGTTTGGGTCAGAACATCTTTACACGTGTAGAAAACTACAATACTAACAATTACTTTGTTTATGACAATAATTTTGGTATTCATGGTATCAATGCTACAGTGGGGATGTCTTACCAAAACTCACAGACAAAGACAAACTTTATCGAGGGTCGTGATTTTCCATCGGATGCCTATCGTATGATTGCGAGTGCAGCATTAAAATCAAATGGTAGTTCTACAGAAACTAACTTCCGTTTTGCTTCGTATTTTGCTCGTGCAAACTACAAGTTGATGGATAAATACCTGTTGGGTCTTAGTGCGAGAATAGACGGTTCTTCACGTTTCGGTAAAGATAGCCGTTATGGTTTCTTCCCGGCGGTTTCGGCAGGATGGGTAATCTCAGAAGAAAGTTTCTTGAAAGAGGTTAAGCTAATTAGTTTCTTGAAACTTCGTGCAAGTTATGGTGTAACAGGAAATGCCGAAATCGGGAACTTCCCACAATTAGGTTTGTTTACTGGTGATGCTACCTACGGGACACTCCCAGGACAACGCCCATCACAATTAGGAAACCCTAATTTACGATGGGAAACAACAAACCAAGTTGATATTGGAATTGATTTCGGTTTGTTGAACAACCGTATTAATGGTGAGATTGACTACTACTCAAAAGAAACCACTGGTTTGTTGTTGAACGTGAACGTTCCGGGTACTACTGGTTTCTCAACCCAAGTTCGTAACGTTGGTAGCTTGACAAACAAAGGATACGAGTTTGTATTAAATACTGATAACTTGATTGGTGCTTTCAAATGGAAGACAAGCCTTAATGCCTCAAGAAATATCAACAATATTACTAACCTAAATGGGCAAGTAATTGAGGGTGGTCTAAACGCCATGAGCCGTGCCGTTGAAGGTCAGCCACTTGGGACATTCTTTACTGTAGAATACGCAGGTGTTGACCCTGCCAATGGTGATGCACTTTGGTACAAGAATACAACCACTGCCGATGGTAGCCTCGACCGCTCAACAACAAACCGCTACAACCAAGCACAGCGTGTTGTGATTGGCAATGCTTTACCAAAATGGATTGGTGGTGTTACAAACACATTTAGCTACAAAGGTTTAGAGTTGAGTGTGTTCTTCAATGGTGTATTCGGAAACAAAATCAACTTCTACGGTGCTGGTCGTTTCTCATCGGCTAATGGCCGTTTCGAAGACAACCAGACGGTTAATCAGTTAGATGCGTGGACACCGCAAAACACTGATACAAAAGTACCACAGGCTCGTTTGTTCTTCAACAACGGTGCTCAGCCATCAAGCCGCTTTATCGAAGATGGTTCTTTTGTACGTTTACGTAACGTAACACTTGCTTATAATTTACCAAAGGCCGTTATCAGCAAGTTAAAAATGAGCAGTGCACGTATTTTCTTAACGGGTCAAAACTTATTGACATTCACTAAATATTCAGGTTGGGACCCAGAAGTTAACGCCGATGACGTCGTTACAAACGTTGCATTGGGATATGACTTCTATACTGCTCCGCAGGCAAAAACAATCACCGGTGGAATCAATATTGGATTCTAATTTAGTTAATCGAAAATGTGTTAATAGTTCAATCCGAATTATTTAACGATTAACCGATAACCATTAACAATTAACTTTTTTAAAATTTAAAACAATGAATAAAAATATAAAAAATTGGCTATTGGCTGGTGCAACATTTGTACTGGTAACTGCCTGTGATAGCAGATTAGATGTAGCCCCAACCCAAAGTATTGACGAAACAAATGCACTTGGCTCGTCGCAAGATGTAGAAGTAACGCTTGTTGGTGCTTTTGATGGTATCAGTAGTGCAAACCTTTATGGTGGAGCTATACAGTATTCGGGCGAACTCCTCGGTGATGATGCCGAAGTTCGTTTTGGGGGTACATTTTCTACCCTTGATGAGTTATGGCGTAAAACCGTGACGACGACCAATACCCAAACCCGTGATACTTGGTTGTCGGGGTATAGTACAATCAACCGTGCCAATAACGTATTGTCGGCATTGGATAAAGTAACCGCTGCCGATAAAAACCGTGTTGAAGGTTCGGCGAGATTTATCCGTGGTGCGGTTTACTTTGAGTTAGTGAGACTTTGGGGTAAAGCTTGGGGAGATGGCGATGCTGCCGCAAACCTTGGTGTACCGCTTGTTACGACTCCGACTCGTAGCGTAACCGATGCAGATAGCCGCCCACGTGCGACAGTTGCAGCTGTTTATACACAGGTATTAGAAGACCTAACAAAAGCTGAATCTTTGCTTTCGGCGGGTAGAAATACAGGTTTTGCTACTAAAAACGCAGCCTCGGCGATGTTGGCTCGTGTATATTTGCAACAAGGCAACTACGCTGCTGCTCGCGATGCTGCCAACAGAGTAATCACGAGTGGCTTGCACAACCTTACTGCAAGTTTCGAGAATGCCTTTGTTGATGGCCCTAACGAAAGTGAGGTGATTTACAGAATCTTAATCAACGAGCAAGATGGTACTAACTCAATGAATACGTTTTTTGCTCCTTCGACATTCCAAGGTCGTGGCGACATTCGTGTTCAGAACAAACACCTTGCTCTTTATGGTGCAGGTGATGCTCGTGGCCAGTTCTTTGTTAGAGCGTCGAACAATAACTTTACTGGTAAATTCCTCGACCAATTCGGCGATGTTCCAGTAATCCGTCTGGCTGAGATGTTCTTAATTCGTGCCGAGTGTAATTTCCGTCTAAATACAACCATCGGAGCAACACCATTGGTCGATATTAACCGTATTCGCTCACGTGCTGGGGCTGCCCCTTTGACAACTGTCGATTTGAATGCCATCATTGCTGAACGTAAGTTAGAATTAGCATTTGAGGGTTTCCAAGTACACGATGCAAAACGTTTGAGAAGAAACGTAACTTCAGCGATTCCTTTCAATTCAGATAAGTTAGTATTGCCGATTCCACAACGTGAAATGGATACTAACAAATCTCTTGTGCAGAACCCGGGTTATTAATCTGGATTTTAATAAATAACCTCTAAAGCGATGAATTTCAAATCTGAAATTCATCGCTTTTTCATTAAAACCTTAAATACTCTTTTATTATTAGTAAGTTGTTGGCAATTTTGTATGTTTTTATGCCAAATCCTTCTTGTAAATTCGTACGATGCAACCAAATACTTTGGCATAGAAAATGTAATAAAAACCATAAGATTGCTGTTTGATAACAATACTTTTGTGTCTATTATCGTTTGTCTTGATGTATATCGTACTCAAAAAGAATTATTTATCAAACCGAGCAAGCTATCGTTTTATTTTTACTACCAAAACCGTTTATTGCTACCCGTACAGGTACTTGAGAAATCGAGATTTTACAATTTTTCAGAATCAAAATATCGGATAAATTACGCAGTGTACTACACTGATATTCAAAATATGCTCAGTTTATTAAGGAGAAATACTAAAAATACGATTTACAGTTTTCGAGTTGCGACCTGCACTTTTCTATTCATAGGAATACTCGTTTGTAGTCAATTGGTATTCGGACAAAAGACCAGAATCCGTTTTCAGGCCGACTACGATGCCAAGGCTGTCAAATTTGGTTATATTTTGGGGCTGCCTCGTACCAATTATTTTATCCGATACAATCAACAATTCGTAAAGGCTTACTCTGATGGCTCGCCAAAAGACAGTACGATGATAACATCGCCCTCAAAAATGGGAATCAAAATGGGTGGGGTTGTTAATTTTAGAATTGATGATTATTTCGATTTTAGAATTATACCCTCAGTAGCGATATATCGAAGAGAATTGAGTTTTGTTCAGTTCCAAACCAATAATTACAAAACTACAACCGGTTTTAGAGAAAATGCGTGGTTTGAGTTGCCATTTATGCTTAAATATAAGTCAGAACGTCGTGGAAACATACGTATGTATATTTTCGCAGGGGCGACCCTCGGATTCGAGACTAACGCCGTAAACTTTAGCAAAAACCCAACGGCTGTTCGCCTTACCGACCTCCGTACGTCTGATTTTAGCGTTAATTATGGAGTAGGCTTAGAGATGTTTAGAGAATACTTCAAGTTTGCCCCAGAGCTGCATTTTTCGCACGGGATGCGAAACTTGATTGATGCTTACCGAGTACAAGGCACAACCCTTGCTCAGCTTGATAAGTTGGCGAGTCATACAGTATCGCTTAACTTCTTGTTTGAATAACCACCTGCTCGATTTTTTCTAAATTGGCTTCATAAATCTCAAATTCGTTCTCTAACGCTGCACTCGCCATGCTGACATCGGTCTTGCGATATTGCATTGAGCTTTCGACGATTCCTTTTCCGGTAAGATGAAGGGCATTCACACCTTTTTGCCAAAGAATCGGGGCATTTTGGGCATTTACGCCACTACCTGCCATGACTTCGATTCGGTTATTGGCTTGCACAACCAATTTTCCAATCAAATCTAAACCGTCTATTGCTACGTTCTTTTGTCCAGATGTCAAGATTCGTTCGCATCCACACAAAATGACGTCTTCGAGGGCTTCAAATGGGTCATTTGTAACGTCGAAAGCTCGATGAAATGTAACACCCAATGGTTTTGCCAGCTCTACCAATTCTTTTGTACGTTTTGTATCAATGCTTCCGTTGGGGTTTAGGATTCCGAACACAAGACCATTTGCACCGAGTTGTTTTGCCAGTTGGATGTCTTCTTTCATCAAATCGAATTCAGAATCAGAATAGCAAAAATCGCCACCACGAGGGCGAATCATCACATAGATTGGAATCTGTACTGAGCCAACTGCCAATCGAATCAACCCACCCGAAGGGGTTGTACCACCTTCAAACATTCCGCCGCACAACTCAATGCGACTTGCACCTGCCTTCTGGGCGGTTAGGCAAGATTCTAACGAGAATGCACAAACTTCTACCACGACAAAGAAAATTTATTTTTTGACCCGAATTTAACAATTGGCACAATATAATATGTCGAATGTGAATAACTTGTGGAAATGCGACGTTGTTGTGGATAAGTCCAAAAACATGATTAATATTTTAGGATTATAAATACTAAAAATGATTTTCTTACGTATAATGAATTACCAAAAGAGTAAAATCTAAAATTTTATGAGTTTTTTTGAACATTTTTCTTTGAAATTCGATTCAATTGATATACTTTTTTGGTGAAATTACTTGATAAACAGAAATTTATTTTAGTTTTGCAGCCAAATTTTTGAAACCACTTAAATTGAGGTAGAATTATGTATTGGACACTCGAACTTGCGTCTTATTTGGAGGATGCTCCATGGCCAGCTACAAAAGATGAGTTGATAGATTTCTCGATTCGTTCTGGGGCACCGATAGAAGTTATCGAAAACCTACAAGAACTTGAAGATGACGGTCAGCCATATGAAAGCATTGAAGAAATCTGGCCTGATTATCCGACGAAGGATGACTTCTTCTTCAACGAAGACGAATACTAAACACTTAACTGTTGATAATTTGCTTGTTGATAAGTTTTCATGGACAACACAAAAACAGTTGATTAAGTATTAAACCCACATTAAACAAAAAGCCAAGTCTGTTTAACAGGCTTGGCTTTTTGTTTAATTATTGCTCAAATAGATTCAACAGACAGTCCGACAGACAAGCCTTTTCGTATATATATTTAGCTAATTAAAACTTTTGTTTAACTTGTTTATCTAAAAAATATCAAATATAAACAAAATCTATAAATTTTATTTATTGGTTTTGTGCTATGTTTAGCATTGAAAACGCATAAATATATTGAAAAAGTACAAATATTGGTTTTTATGATATAATAATAAGTAAAATTTATTTGTTTTTTTGTTTAACTTTTTATAAATTTGATTCAACAAAATAAAAAAGAAGTATGACAGCTCTCGAATTTAATTATGCTATATTCAAAACTTCAAAGTCGTTGAAGCCTTTTGCGGTAAAGTTAACCAAAGATAGTGAAGATGCCAATGACCTATTGCAGGACACGCTTATGAAGGCATTCTTAAATCGTGATAAATACACAACAGGTACAAATCTCAAGGCGTGGCTTTACACGATTATGAAGAATACTTTTATTACAAATTATCAACGTATGATTCGTAAAAATACGTTTATCGATACAACAGATAATTTACACTATATAAACACCTATGAAAGTAGCACCGATAATTTGGCGTACTCGACCTTTGCGATGGATGACATCAACAGAGCCGTTGATACCCTCGATGAGGCGTATCGAACGCCGTTTATGATGCACTTTAGGGGTTTTAAGTACCACGAAATCGCTCAGAAACTGAATATCCCAATCGGAACAGTAAAGAACAGAATACACATTGCTCGTAAAGAGTTGAAAGACAGACTCCCTGCCTATGCGTACTAATTGGCAGAGAATAAAAATAAAAAAAATGATGGCGAAAGCCAAGTAGTTTTTGGTTAAAAAAGAGGAAGGTTCCGAAAAGTTGCTTGCATTGCGGGCAGCTTTTTTGGTTTTATGGGGTTTATGTTTGTTGTTGGTATAAAATGAAGTCGA